>NZ_JBHTML010000005.1:0-69637 GCF_042679445.1 Arthrobacter sp. GCM10027362 | reverse complement strand
CGCCCGCATGCAGGGCGCCCCAGCGGGCCAGGTGGGCCAGTGCCGCCAGGGCTGCGTCGGCCGAGGCGAAGTGGGCGGCGCTGCTGGCCGCGAGGAGTTCCCCGCCCCGCTCGGTCAGGCTGGCAGCTGTCCAGGCAGAAATCACCGTCGGCTTGGTGCTCGATTCCGCCGCCTTGATGAAGCCCGGCAGCAGCCGTTCGGCATCATGGGCGCCCCAGGTCGGGATCGCGTACAGCACCATGTCGAATTCGGGCGCACGCTCGAGTTCGGCGAGGACGCTGAGCAGGAATTCCATGTTGCCGATGACCTGGCCGGTGAGGTCGAACGGATTGCTGGGCGTGCCGAAGCGCATGGTCCGGGACAGGGCCTGGACCGTTTCCTCGGACAAGGCCAGGACGTCCAGGCCAAGTTCGCTGGCCCGGTCAGCCGCGTAGCTGCATTCGCCCCCGGACGGCGACACGATCAGCACCCGGTTCGACGCCGGCACCGGGACCCGCGTCATGAGGTCTGCCGTGTCGATCAGCGCGTCCACCGAATCGACCTCGAGGACGCCCAGCTGCTCCATCACGTTGCGGAAGACGGCGTGGGAGCCGGCCATGGCGCCGGTGTGGCTGAGCGAGCTGCGCTGCCCTGCGTCCGAGCGGCCCACCTTCAGGGCCAGGACCGGCTTGCCCGCCCGGTGCGCCTTGGCCACGGCGGCCTGGAACGCGGGGACATCCCGCAGTTCCTCCACGAAGAGCGCGATGACCTTGGTGTGCGGGTCACCGGCGAACGCGTCAACCAGGTCCGCCACATCGACATCGCCTTCGTTGCCGACGCTGACGAATCCGCGGATCCCGATGCCGCGCCCCTGGGCCCGGTTGAAGAGATTCACCGCCATGCCGCCGCTCTGGCTGACGATGCTGATGTGCCCGGCGGTATGGGCGCCGGTGATGTTCAGCGTCGGACAGGCAACGACGTTGTCCGTCACGCTCACCGCGCCGATGCAGTTGGGTCCAAGCAGCCGGCTGCCATGGCCCCGGGCCAGGTCCACGAGTTCCTGCTGGCGGATCCGCCCGGCCTCGCCGTCTTCGGCAAAACCGGCCGAGCAGACCGTGATGAACTTGACGCCGGCGCGGGCACAGTCACGCACCGCCTGCGGCACCAGCTCGGCACGGACCAGCAGGATCGCCGCGTCGACAGGTTCCTCGATGTCGCCCACCCGGGGGTAGCAACGCAGCCCCTCAAGTTCCTCGTAGCGCGGGTTGACGGGAAAAATCCGTCCCGAATAGCCGGTGCGCAGGAGGTTGGCGAGGCTGCGCGACGAATATCCGCCCTCGTTGCCCGAGGCGCCGATAATCGCGATGGAACGCGGCGCGAGCAGCGCGGCCAGGTCCAGCGGCCGGCGGCCGGCGGTGCCCGGACCGCTGATGGTCAAAGTTTCTTCACCCACTGGTCGTCCTCCCGGTTGCCAGGACGTCCGGTGCCGGAGGGCCCTGGAGAATCTTGGCCAGTGCATAGGCCTGGCGGGTCGCGAACACCAGCCGGCGGGGCGCAAAGGCATCGCCCAACAGGTGGACGTTGCCGCGGCGTTCGCTCAGTTCCTCGAATAGCGCGCTCTCCGAAACTCCGCCGCAGGCCAGCACCACGGAGTCGAAGCCGTCCAGCTGCTCCTCGACGCCGGAGTACACGTTGCGTGTGGTCACGGTGCCCGCGGTGATGGCGGTGGCTTCCTCCATGAAGCGGAACTGCACCTTCTGCGCGCTGAGCCGGCCCAGGATGCCGCCGACTATGTAGCGTCCCAGCAGTTGGGCCGGGCCGTTCGTGGCGTAGATGATCCGCACCTGGTGGCCGCGCGAGCTGAGGTGGTCGGCCAGGGCCAACGGCGGCATATGGTCGTCCTGCGCCACGATGATGACCCGTTCGCCGGCGGTGGCCCTGCCGGTAAGGACATCGCGGATCTCCAGAACATGCGCCTCATCGACGCCCGGAACCGGCGGGCGCCGTGCCGAGGCCCCGGTGGCAACGGCCACGACGTCGGCGCCCTCGGCCAGGACGTCGTCCACGGTGGCCGCATGGTTCAGCCGGATCTTGACGCCAAGGTCCGCGAGCCGGTTCTGCTGCCAGTCAAGGTAGCGGCCGAAGCGTTCGTGCCGCGGCGCGGCGGCGGCGATGCGCAGCTGTCCGCCCAGCCGGCCCTGTGCTTCCCACAGGTCCACGCTGTGGCCGCTCTCGGCGGCGAGGGCTGCCAGTTCCAGCCCGGCCGGACCGCCGCCGATGACCAGGAGACGCCTGGGGCTGGCCGAGCGCAGCCACGGCCCCTCGACTTCGTTGCTGGTATGCGGATTCACGGCGCAGCCGAAGGGCAGCCCGTCGACATAGCGGCGGTTGATGCACTCGTTGCCGCCCACGCAGGGCCGGATCTCCTCGGTGCGGCCCTCGGCGGCCTTGACCAGGAGTTCGCCGTCGGCAATGTGCGCCCGGGCCATGCCGACGACGTCGGCATGGCCCGAGGCCAGGATGGCCTCGGCGGTCTCGGGGGAGTTGATCAGTCCGGTATGTACCACCGGCAGCGAGACAGCGCGCCGCAGGTCCCCGGCCAGGTCCGACCACTGGCCGGCATCGAAGAAATGTGGCTGGATGTAGCTCGGGTTGCCCCACGGGGTGCCGACGACGGCATGGATGAAGTCGATCAGGCCGGTCGATTCCAGGTACCGGGCGATCTCGATGCCGCCTGCGGCATCGTACCCGCCGGGCACCTCTTCCCTGAGGTTCAGCCTGACGCCGACGGCCATTGAACTGCCGACGGCGTCGCGGATGGCGGCGAGTGTTTCCACCACGAAGCGTGCGCGGTTCTCCAGCGGGCCGCCGTAGGCATCCTGGCGGTGGTTGGTCAGCGGGGAGAGGAACCATTCCAGCAGGTCGTCGTGGTTGACATGCAGTTCGATGCCGTCCAGCCCCGCACGCAGGGCCTGCCCGGCGGAGAACCTGTACTCCTGTACGAACCAGGCGATTTCCCGGGCGGTGAGCACGTGCGGCAGCTGGTTGCTGACAGGCGAGCTCAGGCGGGCCGAGGGCGCGTGCGGGAAGCCGCCGATCATGGTCATCTGGCAGGTGACGACCGCGCCGGCGGCGTGCAGGGTATCCGTGACCCGCTGCACCCGGTCGACGAAGTACGGCAGCCTGAAATAGCCCTTCGTTTCCGCGCTGATGCCCGAGGGCTCGAAGCCGGGAATGAACTGGTTTTGGATGCGTCCGGTGACCCCGCCGATCCAGGCCACGCCGGCCTTGGCCCGGGATTCAAGGTACGCGATCGTCCGGTCCGCGTCGCTTTCGTCCGTTCCCCAGAGATTGCCGATGGCGGAGTTGTGCGGAGGCATCATGACCCTGTTCCGCAGCTTCATCGGCCCTATCTGCACCGGTGAGAACAAGTGCGGGAAGCCGGATCCCCGCCCCGCTTCAAATTGCTGGTCATGATCCATATAGTTAACTTAGATCTGTCGACAAGTTCCGGTCAAGGATTGCCGGACGGCAGTTGGCGGGGTCTTGACCAGCGATATAAATCATATTAATGATTAATAAGTTCTATTCGTTCTGTCGGGGAGGCACTCGTGAAGCAGAACCCATTCCCGGGCACGGCCGGTTCCAGATTCGCTGCCGTCGTGGCCGCAGCTGCCCTCTTGCTCGCCGGTTGCGCAGGCCCGGACGCGGCCAAGGGGAACTCGGCGTCGGAGCCGGGGGATTCGCTGGCGGCCGTGCGGGTCGGCCTGGCCATCCCTACTTTCAACACAGCGCTCATCAACTACGTGATCCAGGAAGACATCGACGCGGAACACGGCTTGGACATGGTCCCAACCATGGGCGGAGCCGGGAGCACCAACCTCGTTGCCGCCCTGCGTTCCGGCTCCTTCGACGTCGTCGGCATCGGCACGGCAACCTTGGTGGATGCCAACGCAGAGGGGGCCAACCTCGTCGTTGTCGGCGGCACCGGGGGTCTGATCAATAATATTGTGCTCAATTCGAAGGTTGCCGAGGGGCTGGGAGTCAGCCCTGAGGCGCCCGTGGAGGAACGCATCAAGGCCCTGCGCGGACTGACCATTGCGACTTCACCGCCAGGGTCCAGCAGCAATTCGACCCTGCGTTACCTCGTGAAGCAGTACGGCCTCGACCCGGACAAGGACCTGAGCATCGTGCCGGTCAACGATCCCTCCGCGATTGTCGCAGGCATCCGGCGGGGCCAGTTCGACGGCAGTTTCTTCGGTGTCGGCATCGCGGATGTGAACATCGCCGATGGCTCGGGGGAGCTGTGGGTTTCCCTGCCGCGCGGAGACATCGAGTCCTTCAAGGACCTCGTCGGCGTGGTGCTGGTCACCACCAGGGACTACCTGGAGAAGAACCCGGATGCGGTAGCTGCCTTCCATGCATCGCTGGCCGATGCACAGCGGCGGGTCGAAGAGAATCCGGATCAGGTGGGGCAGGTCTTGCATAACAAGACGTTCACCGACCTGGACAAGAACGTCTTCGACACGGCGTGGGAGCAAGCCCAGGGCGGCTTTCCGGAGGGGGCCAACTTCACGCGGGACAGCTGGAACGTCTACAAGGAACTGTTCCAGGCGACCTCCGAGAAGGACTTCTCGACGATTAAGTACGAAGACCTGGTCGCGCCGCCGGCACGTGGCGAATCCTAAGGTGGATCGGCATGCTGGAAAATGGTGGGGCTGGAATGGATGCCCGGGCAACCCAAGTTGAGACCGGCAGCGTGATCTTCGAAGTCAGCGGGCTGGGCATCGGCTTCGGGGACCGGGAGGATATCCTACGCGATGTAGACCTCGAGGTCCGGGCGGGCGAGTTCGTGACCCTGCTGGGCCCCAGCGGGTGCGGCAAGACCACGATCCTGAACCTGGCCGCAGGACTACTGCGGCCGCGGCGTGGACACGTCCGTTTCGGCGGACGGCCGATCAACGGATTCAATACGTCCGCCGGTTATATGACCCAGGACGATACCTTGCTGCCGTGGCGGACAGTTGCGGCCAACATTGGATTGCCGTTGCGCCTGCGCAAGGTGCCAAAAGCCGAGATCAAGTCCAAGGTGGATAACTACCTGCGCATCCTGGACCTCGAACATGCCGGTGGGCTCTTCCCCGGCCAGCTCAGCGGCGGCATGCGCCGGCGGGCGCTGTTGGCCAGAAGCATGATCTACGAACCCGCGCTGCTGTTGATGGACGAGCCGTTTGCGGCGCTGGACGCGCAGATGCGCCAGCAAATGCATGCCGAGCTGCGCGAGACCGTAACACGCCTGAACCAGGCGGTCCTCTTCGTCACCCATGACATTGCCGAGGCGGCCGCGCTGTCCGACCGGGTGCTTGTCGTCGGCGGCGGACCGCCCGGCGGCATCGTGGCCGACATCGGGATTCCCTTCGGCAGGGAACGGGACCTTTCCACCCTGCGGTTCGAGGATGAGTTCTTCGCCGTGGAGCGGGAACTGCACGACATTTTGCATACAGCGAAGCTTCGCGCATCGACAGTGGACGAGGGCTGATCTTCCATGGGCACCATGACCACCGACAAGAACCTGCGGGTGGAGGCAGCCGGGCAGGCAAAGAGCCAGGGGCGCCGCAGGACCGCCCAGCAATGGAGCGTGCGGCTGCCGCAGTTCCTCATTGTCATCGCCTTCCTCGTTCTCTGGGAGATTGGTGCGGGGCGCTTTGTCGACGACTTGCTGATCAGCCGTCCATCGGAAATCTTCCCCGAGCTCTGGTCCTGGATCGTCGACGGGGACCTCCTCTACCACGCCGCAAGCACTTTTAAGGACTCAGCCCTGGGGCTGCTGTGCGGTGGACTCGCCGGGCTCGCGGTGGGCTGCATCCTGGGCCAGTCGAAGAAGCTGGCCGTGATCTTCGAGCCGTTTATTACGGCCCTCTACACCATGCCCAAGCACGCACTGATTCCGTTGTTCATCATGTGGGTTGGCATCAACTCGGAGCTGCGTGTGCTGACGTCCAGCACGATTGTTTTCTTCCTCATCTTCAACAACACTTCCTTCGGCATCAGGGACGTCAGCACGGCCTTGGTGAATTCGGTCAGGGTGATGGGCGGAAGCAGCGCCGACGTCCTGTTCCGCGTCAGCTTGCCGTCGGCGCTGATCTGGGTGGTCGCGGCCATGAAGCTGGCCGTGCCGCAGGCGATCGTCGGCGTTGTTGTCGCCGAAATGCTTGCCGGGGACAGGGGCCTCGGATTCCTGGTGGCCATGAATGCCGGAACATTCAACACCGCAGGTACCTTTGCCGCCATCACGGCGCTGCTCGTTGCCGGATTCCTCGTGGACCGGCTTGTGGGATTCCTGACACGGCGGGCCCTTTCCTGGAAAACCGCCTCCTGATCGCGGAATCGAATCTATGCGCATAGACTCTTGAAAGCCGTCGGCGGAATGCCGGATCATGAGGTCTCGCGCCCTATTCAGTTTGGAGTTGATATGTCTTCAGTCGGTGTCAGCGTGGAAAACGAACGGGGAGTCGTCCGGATCAGGCTTGAGCGCCCGGAGCGGCGCAACGCCTACGACCTCGAGATGGCCAAGGCGATGATCGAGGGCCTGCAGTCCGCCTCGAAGGCGGAAGCCGTGGTCATTAGCGGCAGCGGCGGTTCGTTTTGTGCCGGCGGGGCGCTGGGGCAGCTGAGCAATCCGGATCCGGACGAGCTGCGCGAGCTCTTCACCACTTCCCTGCGCTTGGTGGATGCCATCAGGGCGTGCCCCAGGCCCGTCATCGCGGCAGTTGACGGCGCGGCGGCGGGAGGAGGCAATGAACTGGTCATTGCTTGCGACTTTGCCATCGCCACCCGGCGCTCGACCTTTGGCCAGACCGGCCCGAAGGTCGGTTCGGCGCCGGTGCTCGGTGCCACGAACCTCGCGGCGGTACAGATCGGCGAAAAGCGCGCCAAGGAAATGTCCTTCATGTGCCGGCGCTACACGGCGGAGCAGGCCTGCGCGATGGGGCTGATCAACGAGGTGGTTCCCGACGGGCAGCTTGACGACGGCGTCGACCGCTGGCTTGCCGAGATCCACGAGCTGAGCCCGCGCTACCTGGAGATTGCCAAGGTGAGCTCCAACCTCTGGTGGAACGCCTCGAAGGACAATATGCAGGCTGGGCTGGAATCCCTGATCCAGGCGATCGGCAGTGACGACATGCTCGAGGGTGCGCGGGCCTTCATGGAAAAGCGCAAGCCGCAGTTCCGGGCGGCCGCGCCTGCGGCGCACGAGGACCTGGCACCGACGGTGTAGCCGGGAGCCTCTTCCCTTCCCCGGCCGGTTTCGGTGGGGGAGGGCTTTTCATTCCGCTGAAAATCTAGGATAATGAATACAACAGACATTTGGATTGATGTGGACAGCAGTATCGGGAGTCCAGCGTTCCTCATGTTGGCCGCTCTGTGGAGCGTCAGATAAGTAACCGATGTTATTGGAGGTGGGGGCCGTGACGGTTTCCGTTGTTGATGAGCATGCCGAGATCCGCGAACTGGCGGCCAAGGTGGCCGAAGAGGTGTACGCGCCGATGGCCGAGCACCTGGATGTGACCAGGACGCCCATTTCCCTGGCGGAGCGGAAGCGGCTGGGGGACCTGGGTTTCCTGGGCATCGCCCATCCCGAACGCTATGGCGGTTCCGGGGCACCGCTGTCCCAGGCGCTGGCGGTCATCGAAGAGTTCGCCAAGGTCTGCCGGCCGGCAGCCTTCCAGATTTTCGAATCGAACACCGGGCCGGCCCAGGTGATCAACCACCTGGGCACCGAGGAGCAGCGCGAGCGGCTGCTGCCGAACATCATCACCGGTGACAAGACCATGGCGGTGGCGATCTCGGAGCCCGACGCCGGCTCCGCGGCGACCGACGCCAGGACGGCCGCCCGCCCGGTGGGGGACGGCGGGTACGTGCTCAACGGTGCCAAGCGCTGGATCTCCAACGGCGGGGAAGCAGACCACTACCTCGTCTACGCACGCCTGTCCGATGCGCCCGGAGCCAAGGGGATCGGCGCCATCGTGGTGGACAAGACCATGCCCGGGGTCAGCTTCGGCGTCCCCGAACGGCTGATGGGTTTCCGGGGCATCCCGTCCGCGGACGTGATCTTCGACGACGTGCTCGTGCCCAAGGAGAACGTTGTGGTGCCGGCGGGAAAGTTCAGTTCGCTCTTCGGAGCATTCTCGATCGAGCGGATGGGCAATGCGACCATGTCCCTGGCGATCGGGCAGGCGGCGCTGGACAAGACGCTGGCCTACATCCAGGAACGCGAGCAGTTCGGCAAGCAGCTGGTGGAATTCCAGTCGATCCAGATGATGGTCGCCGACATGGTGCTCCAGGTCGAGGCGGCGCGGCTGCTGGTGGAGCGGGCCGCCAACAGCGGCAAGAACGGGATTCCGGATCCGCTGCAGGTCTCCCTGGCCAAGTGCACGGCCAACGAAATGGCCAAGAAGGTCACGGACCTGGCCATCCAGGTCCACGGCGGCAACGGCTACACCGAGGAGTACGGACTCGAGCGGCTGCACCGCGACTCCCACGGCTGGGCCATTGCCGGCGGCACCCCCTCGATGCAGCGCATCCGCATCGTCTCGGAGGTCCTCGGCCGCCGCTTCGACCAGCGTCGCTGATACCGGTCCGGCCCCGTCAAGGATGCGGCCGGACCGTCCCGCATGTGATTGATTTGTAGTTCTTCGGTTGAGAGGCAGGAATTGTTGTGGGCGTGGACCTGAGTTTGGAAAATGCCGTGGACTCATCGGTGCCGGGATTCGATCTGGGCCCGGGGCACAAGCTGATCCGGGAGCAGGCCCGGGCGCTCGCTGCCGAAGTCGAGCCGTTCGCGGCGGAAGCCGATGCCTCGTCCGGCCTGCATGAGCCGACGCGGGCGGCGCTGGCGGCCTCCGGGTTGGCGCGCCATGCGGTTCCGGCCGCCTACGGGGGGAATTCGGAGATCCTGGACCCGCTGGCGATCACCGTCATCCGGGAGGCGCTGATGTCCTCGTCAGCGCACCTGGACTCGCTGTTCGGCGTCCAGGGCATCGGCTCCTATACGCTCGCCGTGGGCGGGCGCGAGGCGCTCAAGCAGTACTGGCTGCCCAAGGTCGCCGCGGTCGAAGCCATCGCGTCGATTGCGCTGACCGAGCCGGACGTCGGATCGGACCTGCGTGCGGTGCAGACCAGCATCGAACCGGTCGAGGGCGGGCTGCGGGTGCGCGGGCGCAAGTCCTTTATCACCAACGGCGGTGCCGCCGACTTCTACTGCGTCCTGGGCCGCGAGGACGGCGGTTATTCCATGGTGTTGGTTCCGGCGGATGCGCCGGGGCTGCGGACCCGTCCGGGGGATGACCTGATTGCCCCGCACATCCTGGGCGAACTCGAATTCGACGACGTGATCGTGCCCGAGGAATACCGCCTCGGGGTTCCGGGGAAGGCCTTTTCCCTGATGCTTCAGGCCCTGGCCGTCTTCCGTGTCTCGGTGGCCGGCTCGGCGGTGGGCCTGGCCCAGGCCGCGCTCGATGAGGCGCTGGCCCATGCCCGGACCCGTGAGCAGTTCGGTGCCCCGCTGATCGAGCTGGGCTCGGTCTCGCAGTCCCTGGCCCTGTGCTGGACCGAGGTGGAGACGGCGCGGGCCATGGCCTACCGCGCGGCGTCCCTGGCCCGCACGGACCCGCTGGCGCACCTGGACTACTCGGCGATCGCCAAGGTCAGCGCGACCGAGGCAGCCGGCCGGGTGGTGGACCGCGCGGTGCAGGTCATGGGCCGCTTCGGGCTGGTCCGGGGCTCCAAGATCGAGCGGCTGTACCGCAATGCCAGGCCGCTGCGGGTCTACGAAGGGGCCACCGAGGTGCTGCTCGACTCGCTGGCCCGGCGCCTGCGGAAGGCCGGGGCATGAAACCCGAACTGATTATCGACGCCCACACCCACGTCTGGCCGGACAAGATCGCGGGCCTGGCCCTCACCGCCAACCCGGTGCCGGGACTGGAACCGCGCGGCAATGGCACTGTCTCCGGACTCGACGCGGCGATGGATGCCCACGGGGTCCAGGCGAGCTGCTGCCTGGGCATCGCCAATGAAGCGCGCCACGTGGATTCCGTGAACCGTTTCGTAGCCGGCCTGGCCAGCGAACGCCGGCACCCGGTAGGCACTGTCCACGTCGACCTGCCGCTCGAGGAGAACCTGGCGAGCCTGCGCCGGCACGGGATCAGGACAGTCAAGCTGCATCCGCTGTTCCAGAACTTCGCGCTGAACGACCCTCGGCTCTGGCGGATCCTGGAGGCCTTCGGCTCCGGGATCTCCGTCATCACTCATGTCGGCCAGGGCGGCGATGCACGCACCAATGCGCTGTCGAGCCCCAGGATGATCGCCGACATCGCGCGGCAGTTCCCCGACCTGACCCTGATGGCCTGCCATTTCGGCGGTTACAAGATCCTGGACGACGCGGAAGAGTTGCTCTCCGGGGCCGACGTCATCCTGGAAACCTCATGGCCACCGACACTGACCACCTTGGCCCCGGAGCGGGTGAAGCGCCTGATCCGCAACCACGGGGCCGAACGGATCGTTTTCGGCTCCGACTGGCCGATGACCAATCCCGGAGAGGAGATTGCGGCAATCCACCGGCTTGGCCTCACGGATGATGAGACCCGGCTGGTGCTCGGCGGCAACCTCGCCCGGGTCCTGCAGCTGTCCACACTTTAGGAGCGAAGGCATGGCAAAGACCGGAGTCGAAAACCTCGAGGACCTGCGCGGCCTCGGCCTGGGCACGGACGGCCGGGCCGAACTGATCCAGACGCAGTCGGAATGCACCTTCGTTTTCACCAATGAGGACGGATGGGCCAGCGGCGTCGTGATGACCTACATCCAGCTTGACGGGTCGTTCTGGGTCACGGCCGTCGAAGGCCGCGGACATGTGCGTGGCGTCGAGAAGGACCCGCGCGTCAGCATGGTGATCTCCAACGCCGGCACCGGCCTGCCCGGACGCCGCATGCTCTCCATGCGTGGAACAGCCATCATCCACCGCGACGCCGCCACGAAGGAGAGGTTCCTGGCAGCGTTCGCGGCAAGGCACCAGCCGGAAGACCCGGAAAGCTTTGTCCGGTTGTTGGACAGCGCGAACCGCGTCGTCATCCAGTTTCATCCGACGGCGGTGGCCGTCAGCCACGACTCCACCAGGATGCCGGGAAACGGCCGGGGTGGTTCGTCTGTGCCGGCCTGAGGGCGCACTGTTCCCTGTCACTTTCGGGATCACCTGACATCGCCCCCGGCCGATGGCCGGGGGCGATGTCTTGCTGAATTCTTGCGGAAATCCCAAGTCAGATGGCCCCTTGACTATTTCCTTATAATCATATTATCTATACGTGACTAATGTCACACACTAAGGCAAAGGAGCTTGATGATGGGTGAGGCGGACCGCAAGACACCGCTTAACGGCGGCGAGGTTGTCGTCGTCGGGGCCGGGCTTTCCGGCCTGGCCACAGCGCTGGGGGTGGCGCTGCGTGGAGGCAAGGCCGTCGTGCTGGAGGCTTCTGACCTGATCGGTGGCGCCGCCGCCTACTCCGGGGGGCAGGTGTGGTCCGGCGCCAACCATGTTGCAGAGAGAAACGGCATCGAGGATTCCCTGGGGCTCACCGAGCAGTACATTCGCGCCATTGCCCACGACGCGCCGGAGGTGCTCGACGAGGTGGCCATGAAGCGCTGGATAGAAGCCTCGCCCGAGGCGATGAAGTACTGGGAGGAGGTCGGCGCCATCCGGTGGACCATGATCGCCGGGCTGGCCGACTATCATAACGAGGCCGAGGGTGCCTTGCCGGAGGGGCGCTACCTCACCAATGCGGTGATCGATGGCAGCGTGCTCGGGGAGTGGCGCGAGCGCCTGCGCTACAGCCCGTACTTCCCCGTCGGCCAGACCTACGACGAAATGCTGGGCAAGGGGCGCCGGGCCAGCTACGTCGAGGACGACGCTCCGTCCAAGCACGGGCACGCAGGACTGCCCGCGTTCGGTCTTGCAGACGGCAGCCACGGCAAGGCCGAAGCCAAGGACAGCGATCCGCTGACCTTCGGCACCGGCGTCGTGGCCTCTTTTCTCGCCCGTGTGCTCGCCGAACCGTCGGTCGAGATCCGGCTTGAGCACCGGGTCGTCGAACTCCTGACGGATTCCTCGGGTGCTGTGGTGGGCGTGCGGGCCGAGTCGCCCGACGGCGTCGTCCAGGTCGACGGACCGGTTGTCCTGGCCACGAGCACCTATGACTGGGACCCCGAACTGGTCCGCGAGATGCTCGGCATGGATCCGGAGGACTTCGGCAGCGTCGCGCCGGAAACGTTGCGGGGCGACGGAATCCGCCTGGCACGCGCCGTCGGCGGGGACATTACGAAGATCCCGCCCACGGCCGTGCCGATCCTGCCCGGGTGGCGCTCCCAGGTGGGCACCGGGTACGGCTACGGACCCGAATATGCGATGCCGCACTCGATGATCGTGGACAAGACCGGCAACCGGTACTGCAACGACTCCTACTGGGTCGACATCGTCTCCAAGACGCTGAACCCCGGCGACCGGCACCTTCCCTTCTTCCTCATCTGGGACGACCAGCACCGGCAGAAGTACGGCCTGGCCGCAACGCCGCCGGGCGGGGAGTACCCGGAGGGGTGGGTGACCTCGGCGCCGACCCTCCGGGAGTTGGGGGAGAAGCTCGGCATCGACGGCGAACAACTGGAGCGGACCGCCGGGCGTTTCAGCGAAAATGCCCGGAAGGGCGAAGATCCCGACTTCGGACGGGGAACGGTGACCTACGTCAACAAGTTCGCCGGTGATCCCACGAACAAGCCCAGCCCCGTGCTGGGGGAGATTGCCCAGGGCCCGTTCCACGGGCTCCGGTTGAAGTTCGTGGGGACCGGTATCGGTTCCAGCGGTGTGCGCATCGACGGCGAGGGCCGCGCGCTCGACGGGCAGGGAAACCCGATCGGCGGGTTGTATGCCGTGGGGTCGGCGGCTGGGATGTCGACGACGGGAACCGGGTACAACAGTGGAATCGCGCTTGGCCGCGGATTGACGCTTGCCTACCTCGTGTCGAACGAGCTCTCGGACGGGGTGGCCGCCGGCCTGCATGCGGCCGCGCGCTGACGCCACGCACTAACCACGCGCCCTCAACTGGGCCTGGCTACTACCAGTAATGCAGGCTATTATCTCTATGAATCATATGCATCATTAATATGGACGGATGGTAGGACTATGGGAGTTCCTGGAACGCGGCGACGACTGCTCAAGGCAACAGCGGCCCTTGCGGGCATTGCCCTGCTCGCCGCCTGCGGCGGCACCCAAACCGGCGCCAGCGGTGCCAGCGGCGGCTCGGGTGGCATCGCGAGCGACATCAAGCTCATGGGCATCTACGACACCACCGGACCGGTGGCCTATGCGGGTGTCGGCGCCTCGAAAGGCATGAAGCTGGCCATGGAGGAGATCGAGACGCAGGGCTTCCTCGGCAAGGGCGTCAAGCTCTCGCTCAAGGAGGTCGACACTGCCAACGCGATCGAGCGGGCCTCCAGCGAAGTGTCCCGCGCAATCGCCGATCCGGAGATCAAGGCGATCTTCGGGCCCGTCTCCAGCCAGCAGGCCGCCACGGTTGCGCCCATGGTTGAACAGGCCAAGGTGCCGACCATCTTCAACCAGGCGGGCTCCGACGGCGTGGTCATCGGCGACTACACCTTCCGCGGGACCGCCCCCATGTACAGCTACTATGACATCGCGGCCAAGTACCTTGCCGACCATGGGCTGAAGAACGTCGCCGTGCTCTACAACGGAACGTACCCGACCTTCGCCGAGATCGGCCAGAAGGAGTTCCCACGGCTGGCGAAAGAGCACGGCCTGACCATCAGCTCCAGCTACGCAGTCCAGAGCAACACCCAGGACTTCACCGCACAGGCGCAGGAAATCGCCGCGAAGAAACCCGACGCCGTCGTCATGCTCCTTATCGCCCCGCAGTCGGTGACGGCCCTCACGCAGCTGGACCAGGCCGGATACAAGGGTCAGACGATGGCCACTTCGGTTCAGGCAGCCGGCAACGTTTCCCAGGCCGGCGAGCACGCGGCGGGCCTCGTGTACCCGGTCGACTTCTCCGCGGTGCAGGACAGCGAGCTTGCCGTGAAATTCGTCGAGAACTTTAAGAAGAAGTACGGCAAGGCGCCCGACGCATATGCGGCCGAGGGGTATGACTCGATGTGGTGGCTCGCCCGGGGGATCAAGGCCAGCGGTGACTCCAGCCGCGAGGGGATCAGGAAGGGTATGCAGCAGGTTGCCAAGGAAGGCTTCGAAGGCGTCATGGGCGACCTCACTTTCGAAGGCAACGACATCCGTGTGAAGGGCGTCCTGGTGAAGTGGGACGGTTCCAAGGAGCAGCTCGTCACCAAGTGATCCAGTCAGCGGCCGGGCACCCGGTGCCCGGCCGCTGACTGGATCGACACCACAGTCGAGTTGAAAGGACAGACGGCGTGCAAGAGCTGCTCAACACCGTGACCCTCGGGTCCATCTACCTGCTGTTCGCACTGGGCATGGCCTTGGCGTGGAGCACCATCGGGATCCTGAACTTCGCGCACGGGGCCATCTTCGTCTTCGCGGCATTCAGCGCCCACTTCATTTCGGAGCAAGTGGCGCTGCCGATGCCGGTGCTCATCCTGATCTCCATTCTGGTCGGTGCAGTACTGTCCGCCCTCACCCAGTGGCTGGCCTTCGAACAGATCCTCAAGAGATCGACAAACCACCGGTCCGCCGAGTTGCGCGTTCTCATCGGCGGCATCGGCGTCGCGGCCATCCCGATCGCGATCGTGGACAAGGCGACGGCCTCCGCGCCGTTCGGCTTCTCCAACTCCACGTACAAGACCGAGGTCTACGAGTTCCTGGGGCTGCGCATGACGAACACGTCACTGATCGTCATCGTCACCGGGGTCGGCATTGCTGTGGCCCTCACGCTCTGGCTCCGCGCATCACGCCAGGGGCTTGGCCTGCGCGCCATCGGTGTCGATTCGGAGACCGCATCGCTCATGGGCGTCAACCGCACTGCGATGGCCATCGGCACGATGGCGATCGCCGGTGGACTGGCAGGGCTCGCGGGCTCCCTCCAGGTCTTCCAGCTCCAGGCCATGGGCGTGGGAACCGGCGACCAGCTCCTCATCAAGGCATTCGCGATGATCGTTCTTGGCGGCCTCGGATCGATGGCCGGCGTCATCCTCGGCGCCTTCGCCCTGGCCGGAGCCGAGACGCTGATCTTCGCGGCGAACCTGGGGACCTGGGTGGATGCCGTCTCCTTCGGACTCATCTTTATCGTCCTGCTGCTTCGCCCGCAGGGCATCTTCGGACGCCAGGAGGTGCGTCGGACATGATCGCTTGGTACACCACCAACGCCGTCGTCCTCCAGGCGACGATGACAACACTGCTGTTGGCCCTGAGCATCCAGCTGCCGCTGCGGATGGGCGTCTTCTCCTTTGCCGGTGTGGGCTGCTTCGGGATCGGCGGTTACACGGCGGCTATCCTGTACGCGAAGTTCGACGTGGACACCTGGACGGCTGTGGCCCTCGGGACCCTGCTCGCCGGCCTCCTGTGCTACCTGCTGGGCCTCATCATCCACAAGCTCTCCGGGCTCTACCTCGGCATGGCGACGGTCGCCTTCACCCTGATCATCGCGGTGGTCGCGACTAACGGTGGCAGCCTGACCGGCGGGGCCTCCGGAATCTTCGGTGCCCTCGGCGGCATCACCAACCTGCACGTCTTCCTCCTGCTGGCACTGGTCATCGTCGGGCTGGCCATCTCGGAATACGGGCGGTTCGGACGCAGGATCGATACCGTTCGGGAAGACCCCGAACTGGCCTCGGCCCTCGGCATCAACGTCGCCCGGTACCGGAAGCTGGTCTTCCTGGCCAGCGGCCTGATCGGCGGCCTCGCAGGCGCGGTGACTACGCTCCTGCGCTCCACGATCACGCCGGCCGAGATCAATTTCCACATGGTGGTCATGGCGCTGACGGTCATCATCATCGGAGGGTCGAGCTCGTGGCTTGGGGCCCTGATCGGAGCCATCGTCATTACCTGGCTGCCGACCGTCCTGGGCTTCGTGGCCGACTGGGAAGCCATCATCTACGGCTTCCTCGTCGCCCTGGCCGCGATCTTCCTGCCGAGCGGTGTGCTGGGCCTGGCCAAGAACCTCATCCACCGCTGGCGGACAAGGCGCGGGACCGCGCCGGACGCCGCAACGACGCCCGGCGGCGAACCCGGTGCTCCCGAACCGGAGCGCAGCCTGGCATCCACCCAAGGAGGAACACTGTGAGCCACGCGCAGAACGAGAGTTCCGGACCACGGATGATTTTCGAAGCCGCCGACGTTGCGGTGCACTTCGGCGGAGTCAAAGCGGTTGACGGACTGACCTTCGGGCTTCCGGAGGGCAAGATCACCGGCATCCTGGGCCCCAATGGTTCGGGGAAGAGCACCCTCGTGGGCGCGATCACCCGGCACGTGCTGCTAACCCGCGGCACGCTGAAGTTCCTCGGGGAGGATTACGCCGGCGACCACCCGCACTCGGTGCCCCACCGCGGCATCGCCCGCACTTTCCAGACGGTGCGCCTCCTCGAGGAGCGCAGCGTGCTGGAGAACGTCCTGCTCGGCACCGACTCCCTGACCGCGGGCGGCCGGACCGCCCGCCGCCAGGCCCACGAACGGGCCGAGCAGGCCATGGTGCGCACCGGATGCGACCATCTGGCGAAGGTCAGGCCGGACGAGCTTTCCTACGGAAACCGCCGCCGTGTGGAAATCGCCCGGGCGATCGCCATGGAACCCAAACTCCTGCTCCTCGACGAACCCACGGCCGGTATGGGGCGTGCCGAGAAGGATGAGATCTCCGTCCTCATGTCGTCGCTGCGGGCCGAGGGGCTCACCCAGCTCATCGTGGAGCACGACGTGCAGATGATGGTGGACACCTGCGACAGGCTGCTCGCGATGAACTTCGGAAAACTGATCGTGGAAGGGGACCCGCAGGAGGTCGTACGGAACCAGGCGGTCCAGGAAGCCTATCTAGGAAAGCAGGCGAGCAAGCATGCTTGAGATCAACGATCTGCACGTCAGCTACGGCTCGGTCAATGCGGTGCGCGGTGTTTCGATGTCCGCCGCCGCCGGCCGGATCACGCTCGTCCTCGGCTCGAACGGAGCCGGCAAGACGACGTCCCTGCGCGCCATCCACGGTCTGCTGAAGGCCCGGCGCGGCTCGGTCAAACTGAACGGCAAGGAAATCCTGGGACAGTCCGCGCACCGGCAGGTCCGCCAGGGCGTCGTCATGGTGCCCGAAGGACGCCGGATCTTCCCGTCCCTCACGGTCGAGGAGAACCTGCGCATGGGGGCCTACACCGTGAGCCGGTCGGACGCGCAGCGCACAATCGCCGGGATCTACGAGAAATTCCCCATCCTCCTGGAGCGCAAGGCCATGCCCGGCGGGCTGCTCAGCGGCGGTGAGCAGCAGATGCTGGCCTTCGGGCGCGCCATGATGTCGCAACCGAAGGTGGTGCTCCTGGACGAGCCGTCCATGGGCCTGGCACCTGGGATGGTGGACCGGGTGATGTCCCGTGTCCGCGAGATCGCGGACACGGGGATCGCGGTCCTCATGGTGGAGCAGAACGCCGACGCCGCCCTATCGGTGGCCGACGACGTCGTCCTGGTCCAGCGTGGGGAAGTGGTGTGGACCGGCACGGCTGAAGAGGCACAGACGGACACGGCACTGGTGCACGCTTTCCTGGGCGAGGCAGCGCTGGGCGTCTGAAGACGCGCTTGGCCAACCCGCGCCGCGGCCGACGACGGCGCGCCGCACCCGGCGACGACCCATCCGACCACGATTGGAGCAACACGATGAACTGGACGTTGACCTGCAGGAAGGCCGCAGCGCTGATGATGGTGCCAGCCATGCTGGCCCTGGCAGGATGCGGCGCCGCCGCGACGACCGAGGCGGCCGGGGCCGGAATCGCGGACGAGATCAAAATGGTCGGTGTACGCGATCTCACCGGACCTGTCGCCTACGCAGGCGTCGGCGCTGCCCGGGGGGCCGAACTTGCCGTGAAGGAGATCAACGGGCAGGAGTACCTCGGTGAAGGAGTCTCGCTTGTCCTCGACGAAATCGACAGCGCGGGTGCGATCGAACGTGCCGCGGCCGAGGTGACGCGGGCACTCTCCGACAAGGATGTCAGCGTGGTCCTGGGACCCGTCCAGGGACAGCAGTCCGCTGCCGTCGCGCCCATCGTGGAGGCGCAGAAGGTTCCCGTCGTCTTTACCCAGTCGGCTTCCGATGGCGTGGTGATCGGCGACTACACCTTCCGCGCCACCGCGCCCATGCACACCTTCTATGGGCACGCCGCCGAGTTCCTGGGCAAGGAGGGGCTCAAGGACGTCGCAGTGCTGTACAACTCGACCTACCCGACGCTCGCCGAGCTCGCCGAGACACACTTCCCCGCAATGGCTGAGAAAGCGGGGCTGAACATCGTGGAAAGCATCCCGGTGCAGTCGACAACCCAGGACTTCACGTCACCGGCTCAGCAAATCGCGCAGAAGGCCCCCGACGCCGTTGTGGTCTTGCTGCTGTCCTCCCAGTCGGTGACCGCGATGACGCAGCTGCGCCAGGCCGGCTACGAGGGACAGTTCGTTGGAAACACCAATAACGCCGGTGGAAATGCAGCCCAGGCGGGACAGCACGCGGTCGGCATGGTGTACCCCGTTGACTTCTCCGCAGCCCAGACTGAACCACACGCCAGGAAATTCGTAGATTCCTACCGGAAGGAATTTGGCGAACTCCCGCAGACCTATGCCGCGGAAGGCTACGACGCGGTCTGGTGGATCGCCCATGCGATCAAGGCCAGCGGTGATTCGTCCCGGGAAGGAATCCGCGACGGCCTCGAGCAGATAGCGCGGGAGGGCTTCACCGGCGCGATGGGTGACATCACCTTCGAAGGCAACGACATGCGGGTCCCCGGTGTGCTGGCCCGGTGGGACGGCAAGCAGGAATCCATCATTTCCGACTAGCGCCGCATCTCCCGCGGCCTTACACCCATAGGAGCGACCGACGTGTCAGACACCCCGGCAGCCATGCTTCACCACTTCCGTGCGCATCAACTCCTGACCACCTACACGCGCATGGTCGACGCCAAGAACATCGAGGGGCTGGCGGCCATCGCGCACCCGGACATTGTCCTGGTCCGAAGCGCCGACGCGGCTCCCCGGACGGGCCGCGAGGCTTTCCTGGACCTTTACCGGGATTTCGCGCGATCCGATGTGCAGGAGAGCCAGCACATGACTACCAATGTGTCGGCCACCGAGTTGGACGACGGTTCGCTGGCCGTGGCGGCACGTTTCCTGGCCATCACGACGCATCCGGACGGAGCACGCGCCACCTGGGGCCGCTACGACGACGAAATCGCCGAACACGGCGGCAGGTGGGTCTTCACCGCCAAGCGCATCCAGGTGACGCGCACGGCCCTGGTCGGCGAGGACATGCTTGCCCCGCTCAACGCCAGTTCGTTCGAGCCGATGCCCCGGTCCTGATGCAGGCGTGCACGCGGGCGGGAGCCGGCCAGGTTCCGTGCGGAATGAAGGTGCGGAGTCATGTCCGATGAGCTGCCGGAGAGTATCAGAGCCCAAACCGGGCGCCGGTTCCCAGGCGGGACCTACACGGTCGAGCCCTACCGCGCCTGGCTTCTCGCGGACGCGACGGCGGACCAACCCGGCGACGCCGCCGCCCACCCGCTGCACGCCTGGCTTGCCGCCACCGCAGGCATGGGCCTGGCCTGGGACGAGCTGTTCGCCTGGTTCGGAGCCACGGCGGAGGACGGTCCGATGTTCGGGGAGCACGAAACCGCCCTGCACCGGCCGGTGCAGGCGGGCCGGTGCTACCGGGTGAGCGGAGGCATCGTCTCCGTCGTGCGCAAGCGGGGCCGCACCGCCTGTCTGTTCGACCTTGTCGAATACCAACTGGAACTGCACGACGAGACGGATGGCGGCCACGTGGCGACCTGTTGGAATTCGATCGTCTTCCCCAGGGGTGGATCGTGAACCAAACGCAGTTCCGCCGGGACGCAGCCGCGGGCGGCATCGAGGTCGGGATGGAGGTCCCGCCACTGGAGGTCGTCGTCAGCGCCGAGAAGATGAAGACCACCGCCGCGCTGCTGGCGGATCCCAACCCGATTCATTTCGATGTCCGGGCGGTCCGGGCACTCGGGCTGGGGGACCGGCCGGTCAACCAAGGGCCGCTCAACATGGGCTACGTGATGAACATGCTCGCGGCCTTCACCGGATCACACGACCGCCTCCGGCGCTTGCGGGTGCGCTTCCTGGCCAATGTCCTTGCCGGCGACCGGGTGCGGGCCGGCGGCGTGGTGACCGGCCTGTGCCTGTCACCGGACCACGGCGAGTACCTGGCCGAATGCGACGTGGACCTGTCGACGGTCGATGGCCGGCCGGTCCTGCAGGGGACGGCGACGGTTGCCGTCCCGGCGTCGAGGGTCCGGCCGGCGGAAGCCCACAACGACGAGGAGACCAGCCCATGACAACTGCGGCAAACGCGCCGGCGGACACCGCTTCGACTGACATCGGGGAGGGGCGGCTGTCATTCCAGCTCGCGTACGGCGACTGCGATGTCGTCGGCATCGCCTACTTCGCCATCTACTACCGGTGGATGGAACGTGCCTACACCACGTGGCTGCACGCGCACGGCATCCGCAGCGGGCAGATGCTGGAGGACCTGGGCATCGTGACGGTCGGGGTGAGTTCCGGTGCAACCTATGCGCAGCAGGTGCGGGTCTTCGACCACCTCACCTGCCAAGTGGTGCTGGAGCGGCTCGGGGCCAGCTCCTACACGCTCGGCTTCGACTTCACCCGCGACGGTGCGCTGGTTACCCGCGGCCACATGTCCTTCGCCTGCCGTAACCCGGGTTGGGACAAGGCACCGGTCCCGGCCCGCCTTGCCACCATCCTGTCGACCCTGCCCCGCCGCCAGGACAGACCTGACGCGCACTGAATCCCGCGAGAAAGGACCCGACATGGTGCCACCTACAGCACTCGGGCAGCAGCAGTTGTCGATCGGCGGTTGGCTCTCCGACGCCGCCGGCCGCCATCCGCAGGCAACCATCGAGATCGAGGGACAGGCCACCTCGGTCGCCGACCTCGATGCCGCGGCGGGACGGGTCTCAGCCGGCTTCCGGGCCCTGGGTCTGGCGGCCGGCGACCGTGTCTGCATGGTCATGTCCGCCCGCGTGGAGGCCCTCCAGGGGTGGTTCGGACTGGCGAAGGCAGGCCTCGTGGAGGTTCCGCTCAATCCGACCGGCGGATCCGAGCTGTTGCGGTACTGCATCGAGCAGTCCGGCGCGCCGGTGGTGGTCTGCGACGCCGAGCGCGAGGCAGTGGTTTGCGAGCTGATCCGGGGCATCGACACGGTCCGGCACCTGGTCGTGGTGGGCAACGGGACGCCAAAGGCGGCGGCGCAGGCCAACCGGATGGCGTTCGACGACCTGCTGGTCCATCCCGCGGACGCGGCCTGCGGCGTCGACCCGGAATCGGCTGCCGTGATCCTCTATACGTCGGGAACCACGGGACCGCCCAAAGGCGTGCTGCTCAGCCACCGGGCGAACATCAATTTGGCCCGCCACACCGCCAGGCTGCTCGAGTACACGGCCGACGACCGCCTGTACTCCGTCTTCCCGCTGTACCACAGCAACGCGCGGTACTGCAGCGTCATGGCGGCGATCGAGGTGGGGGCGGACCTCGTCATGCACCGGAAGTTTTCCGCCAGCCGGTTCTGGGACATCTGCCGCGGGCACGGCATCACCGCCTTCAACTACCAGGGTGCGATGATGAGCATCCTGCATAAGCAGCCGCCGCGCCCCGACGACACCGACAACCCCGTCCGGCTTGGATTCGGAGCGCCGTGTCCGCCCGAGATCTTCGCCGACTTCGAACGCCGGTTCGGTGTCCGCCTCACCGAAATCTACGGCAGCACCGAAGTCTCCATCGTCACCGACATGCCGCCGTGGGACCGCAGGATCGGGACCGCGGGCAACGAGTCGGAGAACTACCAGGTTGCCGTCGTCGACGACCGCGACGAGCCGGTGCCGGCCGGGACGACGGGCGAGATCGTGGTCCGTCCGAAGAAGCCCGGCTGGATGTTCAACGGCTACCACCGGATGCCCGAGGCCACCGCCAACAGTTGGCGCAACCTGTGGTTCCACACGGGCGACCGCGGGCACTTGGACGACGACGGCTTCCTCACCTTCGTCGACCGCGTCAAGGACTCGATCCGGCGCCGCGGGGAAAACATCTCGTCGTGGGAGATCGAGCGGGTTGTAGGCGAGCACCCGGACGTCGCCCAGGTCGCCGCCTATGGCGTCCCGTCCACGCTGAGCGAGGAAGAGGTGATGGTCGCCGTCGTGCCGCGGGGTGGCCGAACCTTGGAGCCGGCCGGGCTTTTGGACCATTGCGCCGGCGCACTCACTTCCTTTGCGATTCCCCGTTTCATCAGGTTGGTCAAGGAACTGCCCATGACCCCCAGCCAGCGGGTGGAGAAGTACCGGTTGCGGGCCGAGGGAGTCACCGCAGACACGTGGGACAGCCAGGCGCCGGCGTCATGAACGAGCCTTTGCAGCGATTCAAGATCGTCGAGCACGCCGCCCACGTCGTCGAACTGCGCATGGTGCGCCCGGAGAAGCTGAACGCGATGGACCAACGCTGGTTCCGCGAGCTGACAAGCGTGATGGGACGCTTCGGAGTGGACGACGACGTTCGCGCAGTGGTCCTCACCGGCGAGGGACGTGCGTTCTCCGCCGGCGGGGACATCGACATGTTCCACGACCTCGGCGGCGATGTGGAAAAGGTGCGGCCACATTTGCGTCGCGTCTACGATGCCTTCCACTCCGTGGAGCGCTGCGCAGTGCCGGTGATCGCCGCGGTCAGCGGCCTGGCCTACGGGGGCGGAACCGAGCTCGCGCTGGCTTGCGACATGGTCCTCGCCGGAGAATCGGCACGGTTCTCCTTCAAGGAAGCAAACGTCGGCCTCCAGCCCGGATTTGGGATCGTCCGCGGGCCCCAGGTGATCGGTCCCCAGTGGACCAGCTACCTGGCGCTCACCGGCCGCGATATCGATTCGTGCCAGGCGCGAACGTGCGGCCTGGTTCAGGAGGTCCATCCCGACGGCGAACTGCTCGCCCGAGCCCTGGGACTCGCGCGCGAGATCGCAGCAAAGCCGCCCCTTGCGGTCCAGGTGGGCAAGGCGTTCATCAAGCGGCACACAACGTCCGGCTTCAGCGAGTCGGTGGAGGCGACCGCCCTGCTGTTTGGGACCGACCAGCACGCCGGGTCCGTCGCCGCCTTCCGGCGGCGTGCGCGCTGAGCAGCGGCTTGTGCCGGGCGAAGAAACCTGGCGGCTGCTTGTCTCTTGAGAGGGCCGTGTCCCGCTGAAGATGGTAAGCATGGAGGGGGCCAAGGCCCTCCCTTGGCCGGGCCTGTGCGAGATGCTGTCGAAACCCCCTTGTGCACTGATCAACCATCCGTAATAATGATGATTATCAAATGGGTCAGCGGGTGAACGATGCGTTTTAGCCGCGAGCCCCGCATGCCCCACCGTCGATTCACCCGAGCATCGAAGAGGAAAAATATGCTGCAGAACAAGGTCGCATTGGTCACGGCTGGCGCCTCCGGGATGGGCAAGGCAGGTGCCGAGCGTTTCGCCGAGCAGGGCGCATTCGTCTACGTCGTCGACCGGGATGAGGACGCCACCAAGGCGGTTGTCGACGGGATCCGTGCGAAGGGCGGACAGGCAACCGGCATCGTCGCGGATGTCCGGGACCTGGAGGCCCTGAAGGGCGTCGCCGAACAGGTGCGGAAGGACCATGGTGTGCTCCACGTCCTCTACAACAATGTCGGCATCCCCGGCGCCGCCGGCCTGGACCTCAGCGAGGAGGAATGGGACGCCCTGATCGAGATCAACGCGCGCGCCAGCTTCTACCTCACCCACTACCTGACCGACCTGCTCAAGGCCGCCGACGGCGCGTCCGTCATTTTCAAGAGCTCGAGCTCGGGCCTGGTCGGATCGCCATGGAGCCCCTTGTATTCCTTCACCAAGGGCGGCCTCATCGCCCTGGTTCGTTCCTTGGCGCTGGCCTTTGCGGCGGACAAGATCCGCGTCAACGCCATCGCGCCGGGCTCCGTCGACACCCCCGGGCTTCCCGGGTTCTTCCGGGCCTCGCCCGAAGAGGTCGAGGAGCGCAAGAAGGCCTTCTTCGCGCAGATCCCGCTGGGTCGTGCGTCGCAGCCCGAAGAGGTCGCCGGCGTTGCCCTCTTCCTGGCCAGCGACCTGTCCAGCTACGTCACCGGGATCACCATCCCCGTCGACGGCGGACTGACCGCCAAGTAGACCCATGCCCCTTTGGGGGCGAGAGAGCAAGGAGATCACCATGGAGTTCGGCATCCTCATGGGCGACCAGCCCGTTGAGTCTTCGCCCACCGAGCACCTCGACCTCATGCTGCGCAAGGTCGAGGCCGCGCAGGAGGCGGGCTTCAAGTACCTGACCATCGGACAGCACTTCCTGTACGACGGCTTCCGCTGGCTGCAGCCCATCCCGCTGCTGAGCCGGCTGGCCGCCGAGCTTGACGACGACGTCAAGCTCGGGACGACCGTGCTGGTAGGCCCGGTCCACCACCCGGTGATCCTTGCCGAGGAGCTGGCGACCCTCGACATCATCACCCGCGGACGGCTTGTCGTCGGGATCGGCACCGGCTACCTGCCTGCGGAGTACGAGACGATGGGCGTGCCCTTCAAGCAGCGGTACGGGCTCCTCGAAGAGCTTATCGAGGTCATGACCAAGCTCTGGACCCAGGACCGGGTGGCCCACCACGGCAAGTTCTGGAATATCGAGGATGCCCCGACGCACATCCGTCCGGTGCAGAATCCGCGGCCCCCGATCTGGCTGGGCGCCATGAAGGCGAACGGGGTGCGTCGCGCCGCCCGCCTGGGCGATGTTTGGACGATCACCCCGCAGCAGACGGTGGACCAGGTGGAGGAGCTCATCCGCATCTACGTCGACGAGCGGGTGGATGCGGGTCTGCCCTTGAATAAGCTGCCGTTGCGCCGCGAACTGATGATTGGCCGCGACTTCGACGACGCCGTGAACAACTTCGCCGCCGTGGCCCGGGTGAAGTACGAGGCGTACGCCGATCGGGGCATGGACCTGCTGTCCGACGAGGCGGTCCGCGACGGGTTCGTGGACACCATCCGCGACCACGTCCTCCTCGGCTCGGCCGCCGACGTGCGCAACCAGATCTCCGCCATTGCCGGCCGGCTGCCGATCGGCCCGCTGCTCATCCGTCCGCACTGGCCCGGAATGGACGCGGAGCAGACGGCTGCTTACCTCAAGAAGGTGGGCGAAGAGGTGGTCAAGCCGCTGGCGGGCCTCGAGAGTACGTCGTTCGAGAAGGCCATGGGCGCGGTGGGAGCCCGTTAGCTCCAGCCGCTGGGCGCGCAGCCGCCGTCTGCGCTCCAGCGTCCCATTGGCGGCCACACCCGCTGGGGTGTATCAGGGAAGGGGCCGGGTGACAGTCCGTACTGTTGACCGGCCCCTTCCTGCTGCACGCCGCCGGCACCGGGCACCTCAATGGGTCAAACGGCGGCGCCGCCCGATGGTACGTCGATGCTGGGGCCCTGGTTTCTGGGGAGCCGAGACTATCTGCCGACACAATCTAGTCGCATGATTGTCATGGACAGAGGTTGGTGCTACGGTTCTGAATTGTTAGCTGGATAACACATCCTAGGACGGCCCCAGGCTTCGGCCGCGCACGGATGGACCGCTATCCCGCGGATGGATTTCACGGAGGATTCGATGTTTGGAGGCAATCGATGAGCAAGCGGCAGGTCTACACGGATCTCGTTCCGACGTTCCCGGACCCGGAAACCTGGACGCTGGACCAGGTGCTGCGCCACCATGCCTCCGTCCGTCCCGATGCCGTGTGCCTGGACGCGCCGGTAGAGCAGGCCCGCTGGACCTACGCCGAGGCGCTGGCCAGCGCCGAGCGCATCGCGGGCACCTGGCTGGAGGCCGGCGGCACCGCCGGGGACCGTGTGGCCATCATGGCGATGAACTCCTCGCAGCTGGTCCGCTCCTGGTGGGGCGCGGCAGTGGGCAACTTCGTCGAGGTGCCGATCAATACCAACTACGAGGGCGAATTCCTGCGCCACCAGCTCAACGTGGTCAATGCCCGGTTCGCGGTCATCGATGACACCTTCGCCCAGCGCTTCGTAGCCATCGCCGAGCATGCCCGCGGCATCGAGCGGTTCTGGGTGATCGATTCAGGCGCCGGAATCCGCGGCGCCGCGATCGACCTGCTGCGCGCCAACGGCTGGGACGCGGTTCCGTGGGAGGATCTGGAAGACGGTCCCGTGCTCGAGATCGTGCCGCCCCGGGCCCAGGACCTGGGCGCGATCTTCTTCACCTCCGGGACCACCGGTCCGTCCAAGGGCGTGGCGATGCCGCACTCCCAGCTCTACTTCTTCGCCCAGGAAGTGGTGTGCCTGACCCGGCTCACCCCCGAAGACACCTACCTGACCACCACCCCGCTGTTCCACGGCAACGCGCAGTTCATGGCCGTCTACCCGGTGATCATCGCCGGGGGACGGGCGGTGATCCGGCCGAAATTCAGTGCCAGCCGCTGGATTGACCATGTCCGTGATTCCGCCGTCACCGTCACCAACTTCGTCGGCGTGATGATGGACTTCGCCTGGAAGCAGCCGCCTAGGGAGAACGACCGGGACAACGTGCTCCGCGCGGTCTACGCGGCGCCGACCGCCAGCACCATCGTGGAGCAGTTCAAGGAGCGCTACGGGATCGAGGCCTTCGTGGACGCCTTCGGGCTGACCGAAACGTGCGCGCCGATCCTGTCCCCGTACGGGGTGCCGCGGCCGGCCGGTGCGGCAGGCCTGGCCGCCGCCGAATGGTTCGACATCCGCCTCGTTGATCCGGAAACGGATCGGGAGGTGCCGGTCGGGCAGGTCGGCGAACTGGTGGTCCGCCCCAAGCAGCCGTGGACCTGCAGCAACGGCTACTACGGGATGCCGGAAAAGACCCTCGAGGCCTGGCGGAACCTGTGGTTCCACACCGGCGATGCCCTGCGCCAGGACGAGGACGGCTGGTTCTACTTCGTGGACCGCTATAAGGATGCCCTGCGCCGCCGGGGCGAGAACATCAGCTCCTACGAGATCGAATCCGCGGTGATGGGCCACCCGGCGGTCGTCGAATGTGCGGTGGTCGGTGTTCCGGCCGACGTCGAGGCCGGCGAGGACGAGGTGCTCGCCGTCGTCGTCGTCAACGACGAGGTGGCGCCGGCGGACATCCTGTCCTGGTGCGAAGGCCGCATCCCGGCCTTCGCCATCCCGCGCTACCTGCGCATCGTCGACGAGCTGCCCAAGACACCGTCACAGAAGATCCGCAAGGCGGTACTGCGCGCCGAAGCCATTGACGGGGACACCTTCGACCGCCTGGCAGTATCCGTTTCCTGACGACCCGCCCCTTCACGAGAAAAGAGAAACTGATGGATTTCAGCCCCAACCCCTTGCACGACGACATCAGGGCATCGGTACGGACCCTGTGCAAGGCTTTTCCGGACGAATACTGGATGGAACATGATGAGTCCAAGGAATTCCCGTGGGAGTTCTACAACGCGGTGGCCGAGGGCGGCTGGCTGGGACTGACCATCCCGGAGGAGTACGGCGGCGGCGGGCTTGGGGTCACCGAGGCGGCCATCGTGGAGCAGGAAATTGCGGCCTCGGGTGCGGGCATGGGCGGCTGCAGCGCGGTGCACATCGGCATCTTCGGCTTCGAGCCGATCATCCACCACGGCAGCAAGGACCTGAAGGACCGCTTCCTCAAGCGCGTGGTCACCGGCGAGCTGCACACCTCCTTCGCCGTCACGGAACCGGATGCCGGTACGGACACCACCAACATTTCCACCTTCGCGAAGAAGGTGGACGGGGGCTACCTGATTTCGGGCCAGAAGGTCTGGATCACCAAGGCCCAGGAAGCCGAGCGCATGCTCATCCTGGCCCGCACCAGCCCGCGCGACCCCAACGGCAAGCGGACCGCCGGCATGACGCTGTTCTTTGCCGAGATGGACCGGGCCAAGGTCTCGATCCGGCCCATCCCCAAGATGGGACGCAATGCGGTGGACACCAACGAGCTGTTCATCGACGAACTGTTCGTCGCCGACGAGGACGTGGTCGGCGAGGTCGGCCACGGTTTCCGCGCCATCCTCGGCGGCCTGAACGCCGAGCGGGTCATCTCGGCCAATGCGGCCCTGGGTATCGGCAAGGCCGCCCTGCGCCGCGGCGTGCGTTACGCCAACGAGCGCGAGGTCTTCGGCCGGCCCATCGGCCAGAACCAGGGCATTGCCTTCCAGCTCGCCGAGGCCCAGATCAAGCTCGACGCCGCCGAAGCAGTGGTGCAGAAGGCGGCCTGGATGGTGGACAACGGCATCCCCTGCGGCCGCGAAGCCAATGCGGCGAAATACCTCTGTGCGGAGGCCGGCTTCTTCGCCGCCGACGTCGCCCTGCAGGTGCACGGCGGGTTCGGCTACGGCAAGGAGTTCCACGTGGAACGCTACTTCCGGGAGGCCCGCCTGATGCGCATCGCGCCGATCAGCCAGGAGATGGTGCTGAACTACTTTTCCGAGCACGTGCTCGAGCTGCCGAGGAGCTACTGATGCGCGCGTACCGCTCCATTCTCTTCGTGCCCGGCCACCGGCCTGCCTGGGTCCAGAAGGCCATCAATGCCGGCGCGGACTGCGTGGTGCTGGACCTGGAGGACTCGGTCCCGGCGGCGGAAAAGGTGGCCGCCCGGTCACAGGTCGCGGAGTCGATCCGCCGGGTCCGCGCCACCAACTTCGAAGTCGGTCTGTTCGTCCGGGTCAACCCGCTGGCCACCCGCCTGACCGGCGGCGACCTGGAGGAAGTGGTGGTACCCGGGCTGACGGGCATCTTCGCCCCGAAGGTCGAGCGGGCCACTGACGTGCTGCAGTATGACGCGCTGCTGGACCACTTCGAGGAACGCAACGGCGTGCGCGGCCTGGAATACATCGTGCCGGTCGAGACCGTGCAGGCCATCCAGAACTGCCGCGAGGTGGCGCTGAGCTCACCCCGGGTCGGGGCCATGATCGGCCCCAGCGCCGAGCACGCGGACATTGCCCGCGCGGTTGGCTACGAGTGGACTCCGGAGGGCCAGGAGACGCTCTACCTGCGCAGCCGGGTGCTGCTGGCCTGCCGGGAAGCGGGCATCCACGCCCTGACCGGACTCTGGGAAGACCTGGAGAACATCGCCGGGCTGCGGGAATTCGCCCTCCGGGGCCGGCAGCTGGGCTTCCGCGGCATGATCGCGATCCATCCCAAGCACGTCGCCACCGTGAACGAGGTTTTCTCGCCGTCGGCCGAGGACATCGCCTTCTACGAAGGGATGGTCAAGGCCTACGAGGCCGCTGCCGCGGACGGGACCGGCGCCCTGCGCTACCGCGGCCTGCACATCGACAAGGCACACTACGACAAGGCCGTTGAGTGGCTCGACCGCGCGGCACAGATCACCACTGGAGGAAACAAATGACCATGCGCGGACTGTGGTTCGAGGAGTTCGAAGAAGGGGCCCACTACAAGCACGCCCTGACCCGGACCATCACGGAGATGGACAATGTCATGTTCACGTCCCTGACGATGAACGTGGCGCCGCTACACCTGGACGAGGAATACGCCAAGACGACGATCCACGGGCAGCGGGTGCTCAACAGCCTCTTCACGGTCGCCCTGATCGGCGCCTTCCATGTGCCGGAGCTGACCATGGGCACCACCCTGGGCAACCTTGGATACGACTCCGTCAAGTTCCCGAACCCCGTGTTCCACGGGGACACCCTCCGGGCGGAGACCACCATTCTCAAGAAGCGCGAGTCGAAGTCCCGCGACGATTCGGGCATCGTCTGGTTCAAGCACCTCGGCCTGAACCAGCGCGACCAGGTCGTCTGCGACATGATCCGCGTCGGTCTCATGGCCAAGCGGCCCACGGAAGGAGCAGCAGCATGACGCTGAGCACCGAAACCGGGCAGCATCCGCTCAAGGACTGGGTCCCCGGGACCCGCACCCTGCTGGTCGGCGGCGCCGAGGTGCAGCCCGAGGGCGAGAGCTGGGACGTCTTCAACCCGGCCACCGAAGAGGTCATCGGCACCGTCGCCGGCGCTTCCAGCCGGCAGGTCGACGACGCCGTCGCCGCGGCCCGTGCCGCCTTCCCGGCCTGGGCGGCCCTTTCCGGGGAGGAGCGTTCGCGCCATATCCACCGGCTGGCCGACGTGCTCGAGGCAGCCGCCGACAGGCTGCTGCCTTCTATCGTCAACGAGGTCGGCACTCCCGTCTCGCTGGCCGAGTACCTGCAGGTGAAGATGGCCGTCCAGGAGCATCTGCGCTGGGCCGCCGAGGCGGCGAAACAGGAACGCATCCAGCACCTGGGCGGCTATGACAAGCCGCACCCGACCATGAGCGACGTCGTGCACCAGCCGGTGGGCGTGGTGGCGGCCATTACCGGCTACAACTACCCGCTGAACCTGGCCGTCTTCAAGTTCGGTGCAGCCCTGGCCGCCGGCTGCACCGTGGTGCTCCTGCCCTCGCCCCGCACGCCGTTGACCACCCTGTTCCTGGGCGACCTGATCCGCGAGGCGGGCCTGCCGGACGGCGTCATGAACGTGATCATCGGCGGCGCCGACGTCGGCCAGCAGCTGTCCGCGCACCCGGGCGTGGACAAGGTCTCCTTCACCGGATCCGACGGCGTCGGTGCCAAGATCATGGCCCAGGCGGCCGCCAACCTCACCGACGTCACGCTGGAGTTGGGCGGAAAATCGCCGACGCTGATCCTGCCCGGCGTCGACGTGCAGCAGATCGCCGTCGAGATGCACCTGCGCTGGGCGCGCAACGGCGGCCAGGGCTGCGCGGCGCTGGCGCGCATCCTGGTACACGATGCGCTGTACGACGAGTTCCTCGAAGCCGGTGCCTCGGCCTTCGACCAGATGGTTGTGGGAGACCCCTGGGACCGGGCGACGAACATCGGCCCGATGATCCGCCCCGACCACCAGGCCCGGGTCCGGGGCTTCATCGACGGGTCGGTGGCCGAAGGCGGCCGGAAGCTCTTGGAGGTCACCAGGCCGCTGCCGGAGAAGGGCTGGTTCGTCAACCCGGTGCTGCTCGGCGGGCTGCCACACAGTGCGCGTGCCGTGCAGGAGGAAATTTTCGGCCCCGTTGCCGTCATCGTGCCGTTCAAGGACACCGACGAGGCGATCCGCCTGGCCAATGACACCCCGTACGGGCTGGCCGCGAACGTGTGGTGCGGCGAGGACCTGGCCGAGGGCCGCCGGGTGGCCGAGCAGATCCGCGCCGGCACGGTGTGGATCAACGGCGGCGGCTCGATGCGCCCCGATGCGCCGTTCGGCGGCTACGGCCGGTCCGGCGTCGGACGCGAGCTCGGCGAATGGGGCGTGCACGAGTACCTGGAGGCCAAGCACATCCAGTGGCGCGTGTAAGCTGCGCTCAGATAGCTAAAAAGTCCGGCGGCCGGCGATCCGACCGCCGGACTTTTGTCTGCTGTGGGGGAGTCCCTGCCGGCGGATGCCCGACGATGGCGGTGCGGTTGGCACGGCGGCGGCAGGGCCTCGGGGGTTCGCACGACGCCGGAACCTGCCGCACGCAGAACGACGGCGGCGGTACCCGGGGTGGGTACCGCCGCCGCCGTCCGGAACTGCGCCTAGCTTAGCGTGAAGCCTTCATAATCCGCGGCAGCCACCTCGTCGCACCTGGCCCGGTAGGCGCCGAGGCCGCCGGCATAGGGCATGAACACCCGCGTCTTGCCCGGCACATTGGCGCCCAGGTACCAGGAGTTGGCCTGGTTGAAGAGCGTCATCGCGGCCACCTCGTTCACGTGGTCCACCCACTGGTCCTCCGCCGCGGGCGAGGCCTCGGACCGGTTAAGTCCGCGCTCCTGCAGGTAGGCGATGTGGTCGCTGATCCATTCCACATGCTGTTCGATGGCCGTGACCATGTTGGTCAGCACGGACGGCGAGCCGGCGCCGGCCACGGAGAACAGGTTGGGGAATCCTGCGATGGACAGGCCCAGGTAGGTGCGCGGACCGGCGGCCCACTTCTCCCGCAGCGTTATGCCGCCGGAGCCGGTGATGTCCACCTTCAGCATCGAACCGGTCATGGCATCGAACCCGGTGGCGAAGACGATCGCGTCAAACTCGTACTCGGCGTCCTCGGTCTTCAGCCCGTGTTCGCTCAGGCCCACAATGGGTACGCTGCGCACATCCACCAGCGAGACGTTGTCTCGGTTGTAGGTTGCGTAGTAATCGGAATCCACGCAGATCCGCTTGGTGGACACCGGATAGTCGCGTGGCTTGAGCAGTTCGGCGGTGTCCGGATCCTCCACCTGTTCGTCGATCTTGGCGTGGATGAACTCCGCCAGCGTGTCGTTGGCTTCCTTGTTCACGATCAGGTCGGCATAGGCCGCGCCGATCCGGAACCCACCCAGGCCCCAGTGCGCTTCGTAGTTGGACTGGCGTTCCTCCGGGGTTGCCTCCAGCGCCGACGACGTGCCGCCGGCGAAGGGCAGGCCGGTCGCCGAATGCCGGGCCAGCTCCCTCAGGTTGCGGTAGTCCGCCTTGATTTCCTTCCATTCCTTCTGGTCCAGCGGCGCATTCCGGGCGGGGACGCTGAAGCTGGCCGTGCGCTGGAAAACCGTCAGGTGCTTCGCCTGCCTGGCAATCTCGGGAATGGCCTGGATGCCGGAGGACCCGGTTCCGACCACTGCCACGCGCTTGCCGGTGAAGTCAACGCCGCCGTGCGGCCAGGAGCCGGTGTGGTAAATCTCGCCGGCGAACGACTCCATGCCGTCGAATTCCGGAATACGCCCGGTGGACAGGCAGCCGGTTGCCATCACCACATACTTCGCCGACACCGTTTCGCCGCGGTTGGTGCTGACGCTCCACCGGTTCGTGGCGTCGTCGAAAGCCGCCGCGGTGACCTCGGTTTCCAGCTCGATGCCGTCGCGCAGGCCGAAACGGTCCGCGACGTGGTTGAGGTAGGCCATGATCTCGGGCTGGGACGGATAGCGCTCGGTCCACTCCCATTCCTGCTCCAGCTCGGGGGAGAAAGCATAGGAATAGTAGGGGCTCTCCACATCGCAGCGCGCACCCGGGTAGCGGTTCCAGTACCAGGTGCCGCCGACGCCGTCGCCCTTTTCGAAGACCACGGCGGCCAGGTTCTGCTGGCGCAGGCGGTGCAGCATGTAGAGGCCGGAAAAGCCTGCTCCGACAATGACAACGTCGGCTTCGCGGTTGGTGTTCATCGGGCAGCCTCCTGCTTCAGGTCGGCGCGGACCGTGGCCGCGACGAAGTCCATCGCTTCGGCCGCCGCGGGCAGGACATTGACCATCGAGAAGAAGCCGTGCATCTGGCCCTCCCAGCGCCGGTGCTCGGTGGGCACGCCGGCTTCCCGCAGGCGCTGGGCGTAGGCCTCGCCTTCGTCGCGCAGCACATCGTGGGCGCTGGTGATCACCAGCGCCGGGGCCAGGCCCACGAGGCTTTCGGCGCGCAGCGGCGATGCCTCATGGTGCCCGCGGTCTTCGGGATTGGGCACGTAGTGGTCCCAGAACCACTGCATGAATTCGGTGGTGAGCAGGGTCTGGTTCTCTTCCTCGAGGTAGGATCCGCGGCTGAAGTTCGCGTCGGTAACCGGGTAGATGAGGATCTGCCTGGCCAGCTGCGGGCCGTTGTTGTCGCGGGCCCGCAGGGCCATGACGGCGGACAGGTTGCCGCCGGCGCTGTCGCCGCCGACGAAGAGCGGCACCTGCGCCCCGGCGATGTCACCGAGGTGGTCGGCGGCCCACTGCAGCGCGGTCCAGGAATCCTCGACGGCGACGGGGAAGCGGGACTCGGGGGCCTTGCGGTAGTTGACCAGGACCACGGCGCAGCCCGACTTGTCGGCCAGCTGCCGGCCCAGAGTGTCGAAGGAGTCGATGTCGCTGAGCACCCAGCCGCCGCCGTGCAGGTAGACGAACACGCCGGCCGGTTTCTCGACCGGGACGTGGACGCGGACGGCGAACTGGCCGCCGTCGACGCCGGTCAGCAGGTGCTCCCGGGTGGAATGCATGTCCGGGCCGGTGCCGAACATGGGCGTCATGCCGGCCGAAACCGCGCGTGCCTCGGCCGGCGGCAGGTGCCACATCGGTTTGGCGTCCGGGCCGGCGGCTTCGGCCGCGGCGGCCAAAAAGGCCATGGTTGAGTTGTCAAGTGCCATGTCAGTTCCTCTTCATTGAGTTGTCTGGCGGGTAATGCCGGTGCGGATGCGGGCTATTCGGCAGGTGCCGCGGCCGGCATCAGCGGGGTGACGGTGCGGCGCTGGAACTTCCAGCCCTTGGCCGTCCGGGTGTAGTCGTCCGAGTACAGGACCAGGTTTTCTGCCCGGCTCCCGTCGGCTCCGACGGCGAAGGCGTGGCAGTAGACCGTTCCCGTGGCGGTATCGCCGTCGACGTCGACCAGATGGTTCGTGGTGAAGTGGCAGCAGGCCGTGAGGCTGTCGATCAGGGCGGCGAACGCAGCCCGGACCTGGTCGATGCCGCTGGCCTGCGGCGCCCCCAGCGCGCTCATGTCCCAGACCGCGTCGTCGGCAAAAGTGCCGACGACGCCGGTCAGCTGGAAGGTGTCGATCGCCCGGGAATATTCGTGGACCAGGCGGCGGATCTGCTCTACGTCCGCGTCAACGGTTGTTTCGGTGGTCTGGACTGCAGACATGTCTGCTCCTTTATCTTTTGGGTCCGGCACAGCTTCGTCGCCGCCGGGCCCGGTGGTTCGATGGTGGTGCCGCGGGGTTTCCCGCGGTGAGGGAAACCCCGCGGCATGTCCGGCCCGGCAGTGCCCGGGCCCTGGCTACACCGGCGCCGGCGGCGCGGGCAGCAGCGGATACGCCGCCCGCCGCTGGAACTTCCAGCCCTGTCCGGTCCGCACGTAGCTGTCCGAGTAATAGCCCAGCGACTCGTCCCGCCTGCCGTCGGGCATGGTGACGAACGCGTGGATATACACCGTGGCGGCGGCGGAATCGCCGTTCACATCAATACGGTGGTTGAGTGCCAGGTGGCAGCGGTGCGTGGTGTTCTCGATCAGGCCGGCGTAGAAGGCCCGGAGCGCGTCCGATCCGCGCACCGTGTCCATGCCGAAGGCGGTGACGTCCCACTCGGCGTCCTCGGTGAAGAGGGCCACGATGTCGTCGAGCCTGGCATTGTCCACGGCCCACGAGTACTCGTGGGTCAGGCGGCGGATCGCCTCCACGTCCGTGTCCACGCACTGGGTCGCCGCCGGTGCAGCCGTCGCTGTTTCTGCTGCTGTCATGGCTGCCGCCTGTCGCCTAGGAGGCCGCCGAGACGAGCTCGGTCTCGTCCGTGGGGGAGTCCGTGCCGTTCTTGAGCCAATCGGCCAGCCGTTCACCGATCATGTAGGCGGTCAGGTTGGTCAGGCCGGTGGTCACGTTGAACATGACCGACGCGTCGGCGATCCAGAGGTTCTGCGCGCCGTGCACGGCCAGGTGCTGATCGACGACGGCGGTGGGATCGCCTGCCGGGCCCATCCGGCAGGTTCCGGCCGCGTGCAGCGAGGTGGAGGCGAACGCGCGGATGTAGGCCTCGAGCTTGGCGTCGTCGGCGATCGTCTCGGCGTCCAGGAAGCAGATCTCCAGGATTTCGTCCGCCAGCGGGGACGAAGTGATCATGTCCCAGGACAGGCGCAGGGATCCCTTCAGCCGCTCGATGTCGCTGGGATCGGAGAGGAAGTTCACGTGCAGCTCGGGCTGTACCTTCGGATCCGGCGAGGAGAGCGTGATCCAGCCGACCGAGCGGGGCTTGGCCAGCAGGTTGTTCATCATCAGCGCCTTGCGGCCCTTGGTGTCGGCGGGGATGTTCATGGTCGAGGGATCCAGGACGGCAGCGAAAATCATCATGTCGTCCACCAGGTCGTCCGTGCCGGTGCTGTACTTCAGGCGTGCACGGACGCCGTTCCGGTCCGTCTTCTCCTTGAGCAGCGCGACCATCGGGGCGAAGGGATGGTCCTGGAAGTTCCGGCCGACGGCCTCATTGACGATGACAGGCTCGATGCCGTGGCGCTCCAGGACCTCGCGGGGACCGATGCCGGAGAGCATCATCAGGTGCGGGCTGTGCATGGCCCCGCCGGCGAGGACGACCTGGTCCGCGGAGATAATCTGGACCTTGCCTGCATGCTCAACCTCGACGCCGACGGCGGTGGTTCCCTCGAAAACGACCCGCCGGGCCAGGGTATCGGGCCGGATGGTCAGGTTGGGGCGCTTACGGGCCTCGGCCAGGTAAGTCAGCAAGGAGCTGGCGCGCAGTTCCTCCTCGCCGATCAGGTTCCGGGGGGTCGGCCCGAAGCCGGTGGCGGAATCGGCGTTGGCGTCCTCCGAACGGGAGAATCCGCGGTCGGCGCAGGCCTGGGCGAAGGCGCGGGTAGCGGCAGGCCAGTCATCGTCGAAGTGCCGCTTGATTGGGACCGGGCCGGAGGAGCCATGGCCCGGCGCGTCGGGGAAGTCCAGGTCGTTCTCCAGGCGCATGAAGTACGGCAGGGTCTTTTCGTAGGACCATTCGGGATTGCCCGCCGCCACCCAGGTGTCCAGGTCCTCCCGGGTGGCACGCTCGGCGATCGCGGCGTTGACCGCCGAGGATCCGCCGACGATGCGGCCACGGGGGTAAGGCATCGCGGCGCGTGCGTCCTGCGGCTCCAGGAAGTAGGCCTTCAGCCCCCAGTCATGCTTCTCCACGCTCATCTCGCCGGCATCGCGCACGTCGTCCGGCACCAGTGCCAGCTCCGCGTAGTCCGGGCCGGCTTCCACCAGAATGACGTTCTGGTCCTTGTCCTCGGTCAGTCGTGCTGCCAGCGCACCGCCGCCGCTGCCTGCACCAATGATTACTGTCGTTTTAGCCATGGGTGTATCTCCCAGCCGAGTAGTGGAAATTCTCTTGGCAGAGTGCGCACTCTCCTGCTCCCGGTCCCCAACGCGGCACGTCGACGTGCCGCCAATCCAGGCGCATGATTCTCACCGTATGGACCTAGCCGAAATGTGTCAACGGTTATATTCGGGACACTGCGGGCAACAATGTATTTATCCTGTCCAGCGGGTCCGGCCAGCCGGAATTGCTGCAAAGGAGCCGCGAAACGTTGACAAACAGTGCTTATCATTCATAGCTTTGAGCATCCGCATGTGATGCACGTCGCCGTCAGCGGGACCGTCTGTCCTCAACGGCGAGGAGGTTGTGTGCTGTACACCGGGTCGGCCGCGATGTTTGCTGCCGCCCGTACGCGGGAAGTCCGGGGGAATGGTCTTGGAGGTCAGGAGCAGGCATGACAACAGCAACTTCGGCAGTATCGGCAGGGGCCTCGCGGGGGCTGCGCAGTTTCGACCGGCTCTTCATCGGGGGCAGGTGGGTGGAGCCCTCCAGCGGGCAGGTGATCGAGGTGGTCTCGCCGATGACCGGGCAGGTGATCGCGACCGTCCCGGATGCGCAGGAGGCTGACATCGACGCGGCGGTCGCGGCCGCGCGGAAGGCCTTCGACGAGGGCCCGTGGCCGCGCATGAGCCCGGCGGAGCGTGCCGCGGTCCTTACCAGGGTCGGCGAAGAGGTGAAAAAGCGGATTCCGGAAATGTCCGCGGCGTTCACGGCCGAGATCGGCGCGCCGGCCGCGGCCAGCACGGCGTTCCATGACAATGCGGTCAAGGTGTGGGAGGACGTGGTCACCCTGCACGAACGGTTCAGCTTCGAGGAGGAACGCTCCTGGCCCGGCGGCAGGGGCCGGCTGGTCCGCGAGCCGATCGGGGTGGTGGCCACCGTCCTGCCGTGGAACGGCCCGGTGGCCACGGCGTCGCTGAAGTTCGCCCCGGCGCTGGCCGCCGGATGCACCGTCGTCGTCAAGCCGGCCCCGGAAGGGCCGGTGAGCATGATGGTCTTCGCCGAGGCGCTGGAGGCGGCCGGGCTGCCCGAGGGCGTGGTCAGCCTTCTGCCGGCAGGCCGCGAGGTCGGGGAGCACCTGGTCCGGCACAAGGACGTAGACATGATCACCTTCACCGGCAGCACCGCCGCCGGCCGGAAGATCATGGGCATCGCGGCCGAGCGGATCGCCCGGGTCACCCTGGAACTGGGCGGGAAGTCCGCCGCCATCCTCACCGACGACGTGGACCTGGACACGGTGTTCCCGGAGCTGGTGTTCTACGGTGTCGGCCATTCCGGCCAGGTCTGCGCCGCGCTGACCCGGATCCTGGTCCCGCGGTCGCGCCAGGACGAGGTGGTGGAGCGGATCAAGGCCGTGATGGAGGGCCTGAAGGTCGGCGACCCGCGCGAGGCGGACACGGTGCTGGGCCCGCTGGCCGCCGAGCGCCAGCGCGAGCGCGTAGAGAACTACATCGAGATCGGCAAGGCCGAGGGGGCGCGCCTGGTCACCGGCGGCGGCCGGCCCAAGCACCTGGACACCGGCTGGTACGTTGAACCGACCCTGTTCGCCGACGTCAGCCCGGAGATGCGCATCGCCCAGGAGGAGATCTTCGGCCCCGTGCTCTCGGTCATCCCCTACGACAGCATCGAGGAGGCGGTGCAGATCGCCAATGGCACCGACTACGGCCTCTCCGGTGCGGTCTTCGCCGGCGACGACGCCACCGCCGAGGCCATCGCCCGGCAGGTGCGTACCGGGCAGATCTCCGTCAACTCCTGGGGCATGAACGTGCTCCAGCCCTTCGGCGGCTACAAGCAGTCCGGCCTCGGCCGCGAAGGCGGCATCGAAGGGTTCGACGAGTTCCACGAAACCAAGCTCATCCAGCTGCCCTAAAAGTTTCTTAGTAGGTGTGGGGAACGGGCAGGCCGTTTCGGGTTGCCAGGGGCGTCGCGCTGCGGATCCGGTCAGTCATGCCCTCGGCGTTCCAGCGCTGGAAGTGTCAGTACACGGTGTCCCAGGGCGGGAAGTCGTGCGGCAGCATCCGCCAGGCGCACCCGGTGCGGTTCAGGTGTGGGATCGTCTCCACGAACCGCCGCTTCGAATGCTTCGCCGGACGGCCGCCGGGTTTGACCGGAACGATGAGTGTGATCGGCGCCCACTGCGCATCGGCCAGATCCGATGGACAGGGGCAAGTGCTGAGGCCTCCATGCCTCAGCACTTGCCCCGCCGGCCGTGGCGGTTAACGGGCAGGCATCTGCTTTCCCAACACGTTCTAAGGGACATGAGGCGTGCCGTCTATGTGCACCGAACGCCCAGGGAACCATGCATGAAAGGAAGTGATGACAATGTGGGATGAAATCCAAGAGGCTCATCAGATCGTAAGACAGTTGCGGACTCAGCATTCCGGGCGTCGCCCTGCCCGGCATTACCGGGCATGCACCCGCCGACGTCGCCGGGAACTCATTCTAGCTGCTAAGGGCTGGCCGGCCTGAGCCGTAATCCGCCAGCCTGATTCAAGGTAAGTTCCCGCACGTATCGTGGGCAAAGCATCAATAAATGATAATGAAGTTCAGAATTTGTGACTCGGAGGAGTGACCATGGCAGCAGAACTGTCGCTTGAGGACCGGATCCGCCGGCTCGAAGACCGCGCGGCAATCCAGGAACTCGCGATCCTGTACGGGTTCGTCATGGACGAGCGCGATGAGGCCGGCATCCGGCAGATTTTCGCCGCGGACGCCACCCTCCGTTCCCAGGACGGGGTGTTCGCGGCCACCGGCATCGAGGAGATTGTCACGACCTACCTGGGCCGCTTCGCCGCACTCGGCCCGACGAACCACTACAGCCACGGGCACGTCATCCGTTTCGACGACGAGGACCCGGACACCGCGACGGGGCTGCTGGCCTCCCACGCCGAGGTGGCCCGCAACGGTGTGGCCATGCAGGTGGCCCTGCGGTACAAGGACACCTACCGCCGGGCGGGCGGCCGCTGGCAGTTCGCCGACCGGCTCATGTCCTACATGTACTACCTGCCGGTGACCGAGTACGCCGAAGGCCTGGGGGACCGCAACAGCGTGCGCGCCTACGGCGACCACCGGCCGGCGGACTGGCCCGAGGCGCTCTACTCGGAGGACGGCAGCGCCTGGCTCAAGGCCTACCTCTGACCGCCGCAGCAGGATTCCCTGACCGCTGCAGCACGACGCCGGGGCTTCCTGCCCCGGCGTCGTGCTGCAGGCCGGCCGTGCCGGCGGCGTTTCCCCGGGGCACGGCAGCCGATGAGCCGGGAACGATTCCCGGAGACGGGGCACGGTGATGCGGTTCGCCTGCGCGTTGTTCATAGTCTTTCTCTTGTCCAACACCCCTTCGCCGCTGTATCCGGTCTGGCAGCTGCAGATGGGCTATTCGGCGGCGACGACCACGCTGCTTTTCGCTGCCTACCAAGTCGGCGTCCTGTGCGGACTGCTCGGACTGGCCCGGCCCGCGGAACGCCGGTGGCCGCGATGGTCGCTGCCCGTGACCATCGGCATCGCAATTGCCTCCGCCGTGCTGCTGGCGCTGGCGGCGCTGCCGTGGCAGTTGGGGCTGGCCAGGTTCCTCAGTGGAATAGCGTCCGGCATCTTCGTCTCCTACGGCGCGGCCACGGTCACCGCGCAGTACACGGCCCGCGGCCGGACGAACGGGCACTGGGTGGCGTCGCTCTGTATCACGGCCGGGCTCGGCCTGGGACCGCTGACCGGAGGTGCCTTCATTGATCTGGTGGCCAATCCGGAGGTGAGTGTGTTCGCCGCCGAGGCCGCGCTGCTGCTGGCTGCCGGCCTCGCGGTGCTGCTGCGGCCGGCGGTGCCTGCCGCGCAGCAGGAACGCCCGGCAGCCGGCCTCGAAACCGTAGCAGTCCAGCCAAGGACCTGCCGTGCGCGCTTGCGTTCGTCCCGGCAGCGACCGCCGCAGCTGCGGCTGGCCTTGGCTGTCATCATCACCTGCGGCATCATCTGCTCGGTCCACATGTCCGTGGGCTCGGTTTATCTGGCCCTGGAGCTCGGGGTACGGACCGGGCTCGCCGCCGGCGGCATGGTTGCCATGGTGTTTGCGGCAGGCTTTCTGGGCCAGATTGTCCTCGGGCGGTCATCGGTGCAGGCCAAATCGTACTGGTCATTGGCCCTGGGCCTTGCCGGGGCTGCCGTCCTGGGTTACGGGATGCTCACCGCCTCGGTGCCGGCGCTGTTTGCCTCCGCGGTCCTAAGCGGCGGGTGCCAAGGCGCGGGGCAGTTGGCAGCGATGTCCATTGCCCGCGAGTTCCTGGGCGAGGAGGCCTTGGCGCAGGGGTTCGCACGGATCAATTTCTTTGGCTACGCCGCGGGGATGGCCACAGTGCTCGCCACCGGTGCACTGGTCCCTGCCCTGGGCCTGGGCGCGGCCATAGCGCTGGTCTGTGTGCTGGCGCTGGCACTGACCGTGGGTGCCGGGATTTTGCTCACGGTCCGTAAGGGGCTGCTGGAACCGCTGCCGGCAGCCGTTCGGTACATGCCGAGCCCAGTCCGTTCTTGAAAGCTTGCTGAGTGCGGAAGGCCTTGGGGACGGAACCAGGCCGGACACAGACGGATTGGGCTGTGTACGCTTTCTGCGGGTGGAGACCCTCTGGGGCTAATGAACTCGCTGTCGCTGCACTGGCGGCGGCTATCGGCGCCTTGATTCACCTGACGGCCCGGCGGAGTCTGTTGGCGCCGCCATCTGATGTCTCTGCGGGGCCTCCGGTGTGGCTGTTTCCCATTGAGGCTGAGCGGGCAAGATGCCCCGCCGGCCATGGTGGGGCATCTCTTGTGTGGGCTCAAGGGATGCGGTGCCGGACCGCAGCCGGCCCGGCACCGATCCGCTAGTCCTCGATAATGCTGAGCGCGCGCTCCGGGCAACTGGCGGAGGCCAGGCGTCCTTCGTCCTGGAACTCCTCGGCGATCGGGTTGGCGGGCTGGATGGCCAGGCCGTCCTCATCGGAGAGCCGGAATAGGTTCGCGGCGGTCATTTGGCACACGCCGTGTCCCTGGCAGACGTTGCGGTTGAGTTCAATGCGCATCAGTACTCCTTCTGGTGGTCCTACCCGAACGGTGGTGAGCCGGTCGCGAGGTCCGGGGCGAAAATCCTTCGTGAAATCTTCGGTGGACTCTGGACTGGGCTTAATCCCGATTCTATTATAATAATTAGTAGATACAAGGATGATTTTCGCTGCGGACACCGGGTGGTCCGGGCCGCCGAAGCGCAAGCCGGAAATGAAGGGGAGTTCTATGACAGAGCAAACGGCCCTCGAGACAGAGGCGCGGACCGATCGCCCGGTCGTCGACTTCGACCACAACGCCGAAGAGCACGGTAAGGATCCGGTCGCGAGCTATCGCAAGCTGCGGTCCCGGGGACCAATCACCTGGACGGACGCGTGGGGCGGCTACTGGGTTCTGAGCGGGTATGACGCCATCTTCGACGCTGCCCGCGACGACGAGATGTTCTCCTCGGCCCGCAGTCCTCACGGCGGCGAAGGCCAGGCGATCCTCATCCCCAAGCGTCCGATCACCGAGCATTTTCCCATCGACCTCGACCCGCCGGCATCGCTGCCGTACCGCCGGATCATGAACCAGCTGCTCACGCCCTCGCGGGTCGAGGAGATGCGCCCGATGGTTGAGAAGTACACCACCTTGTTCATCGATGACATCATCGAAAGCGGCGAGGCGGACTTCGCCACCCTGACCGGCATCCCGTCCATTATCACGATCGACTGGCTGTCCCTGCCGGTCGAGGATTGGCGCCGCTACTCCTTCGCCCACCGGAAGGTCCTCTCCGCGCCGCTGGGCAGTCCGGACTACATCAAGGTCACCGAGGAAGAGATCCCCGCCCTGACCGAGAAGGTGAAGGAGATCATCGCCGAGCGCAGGCGCAACCCCGGTGACGACCCCATCAGCTTTATCCTGGGCCATGAAATCGGCGGCAGGCCGATCACGGATGAGGAAGTGCTGAACATGGTCGACTTGATCATCTCCGGTGGCGTGGGCACCGTCGCCTCGCTCAGCGGCCAGGCGCTTGAGTGGCTGTCCGCGAACCCCGATGTCCGGCAGCGGCTGATCGACAATCCCGGCCTGATGCAGAATGCCGTCGAGGAGTTCCTGCGGTTCTTCTCCCCGACCCAGGCCCTCGCGCGCACCGTCGGCAAGGATGCCGACTTCCACGGCGTCAAGATCAGGAAGGGGGACCGGGCGTTGCTTGCCTGGGCCTCGGGGAACCGCGATGCCGCCGGTGGTTTCGAGAACCCGGACGAGGTCGACATCGAGCGCATGCCGAACCGCCACATGTCGTTCGGTGTGGGCAGCCACCGTTGCGCTGGTTCCCACCTGGGCCGTCTGATGGCCAAGACGATCCTGACCCAGGTCCTGGAGCGGATGCCCGACTACAAGGTGGACCATGCCAACGTAGTCCGCTACCCGCGGCAGGGCGTCAATACTGGCTTCGACAAGCTCCCTGCGACGTTCACCCCGGGCAAGCGCCTTTTGGACGAGCGGCTCTAGGAGAGCCTGCGCCTCCGGATGCCCGGAGCCGTACCAGCGCCCGGGCTGCCGCGCCTTCCGGCCGGCAGCCCGGCCTTGCTTTAAGCACCGACGAGGATGGTGGAGATGGGTATCAGTGTCCCGACCCAGATGCCGGGCGGGGAGGAGCCGGCGGCCCGCCCCGGGCTTTCCTGGGGCGTCAAGAGCAGTTTCACGCGCTACATTGACTCGATGCCGGATGGCCGGCGGGGTGCAGGCTATGGCGCCACGGAGGCGGGCGAGGGGGTCTACTTCTTCGAGCTCGACGACGCCTCCGGCTACGATCCGGCGCTCCGCGAGGGGATTGTCAAATACCGCGGCGACCTGCGTTACAAGGGGCACGGGGGGTTGCTCTTCGTGATGATAGTTGATCCCTGGATCGAGTTCCGGGGAGCCGGAGCTGTGCTGACAGCCGTCGACGCCGAGCACTGGCCCAGCCGCGAGCGCCGCATTGAGCTGGCAACGCTGCTGCCTGCCAAATCCGGCGCGGCGCGCATGCCGCAGGGGTGGGAACAGATGCAGGCGCAACTGACGCCGGCCGGCGTCGAGGTCTTCAACGGGGTCTATGCCGTCGGCGAACTCCTGGAGCCGGTCAGGTTCTGTGCCGCGGCGTAGCCCGGCGCGGTTCCCTGCGAAACATTTGCGCACGCCCTGTTGCATGTGGCCACTTATGGTTACAATCATAATCATAAATTCGACGAACTTCCGGAATGAAAGGGAAAGAGCATGCCAAAGGTGACCTATACCTCGGCCGGGGGCGGCGTCAGAGTCCTCGACGGCAACGCCGGGGATTCCGTAATGGAAATTGCGGTGCGGAACGGCCTGCCCGGCATCGTGGCCGACTGCGGCGGATCCTTGGCATGTTCCACCTGCCACGTGTTCGTGCGCGAGGAGGACCTGGAGCGGCTGGCGGCCATGAGCGAACTCGAGGACGAGATGCTCGACGGCACCGCCGAAGAACGCCGCCACAACTCCCGCCTCTCATGCCAGCTGAAGCTCGAAGGCGATGTCCATGTGTACGTCGAAACACCCGAAAGCCAGGTCTGATCGCATGGCGCAGAACAATGGGATCCTCATCGTCGGAGCCTCGCAGGCCGGCGTGCAGCTGGCCAGCACGCTCCGGGAACTGGGCTACGAGGCGCCGGTCACCATGATCGGCGCGGAGCGGCACGCCCCGTACCAGCGGCCGCCGCTGTCCAAGGCGTTCCTGCAGGGACTCGTGACCGCGGAGACCCTGGCGTACAGGACCCCGGACTTCTACGGGAAGCACAACATCGACCTGGTACTGGGCGAAAGGATCGTGTCAATCGACAAGGGAGCCGACGGCGCCGGGATGGCGACCGCCGCCTCCGGCAGGAAATTCGCCTTCGGCCGCCTGGCGTTGACAACCGGCGCCCGGCCGCGCAAGCTGCAGATCGACGGCGCCGGGCTGGACGGAGTGCTCTATCTACGCGACGCCGACGACGCGGACGACCTGAAGGCCCGGCTGGAACGTGCCCGGAACGTCGTCGTGGTCGGCGGCGGTTTCGTCGGACTGGAGGCCGCGGCGAGCGCCCGGAAGCTGGGCAAGACGGTGTCCGTCCTCGAGGCGGCGCCCAGGCTCATCGGGCGGGCGGTGGGCGAGGCCACTTCGGAATTCTTCCTCGGGGCCCACCGGTCGCGCGGTATTGATGTCACCCTGGACGCGAGGATCGTCCGCTTCGCCGGCGATGCCCGGGGGCGTGTATCCGGCGTCGAACTGGACGGCGGGCAAATTGTGCCTGCCGACGTCGTGCTGGTGGGCATCGGCGTGGTCCCGCGCACGGAACTCGCCGAATCGCTGGGGCTCGCCTGCGCTAACGGGGTCGTGGTGGACGAGTACTCGCTGGCCTCCGATGGCACTACCGTGGCGGCCGGCGACTGTGCCGATATACCAAACCCCCTGCCGCGCGAGGGTGCGCCGGAACGGTTGCGGCTCGAGAGCGTCAACAATGCCGTCGAGCAGGCACGCAACGCCGCCGCCACGATCGTCGGTGAAAAAGTCGCCTACCGCATGGTTCCGTGGTTCTGGTCCGACCAGGGCGACCTGAAGCTGCAGATGGCCGGCCTGTCGGCAGGGCACGACCAGGTGGTGGTGCGCGGGACGGTCTCCGGCGAGAAGTTCTCGGTGATCTATTATCGCGACGGGCAGGTCATCGCGGTGGATTGCATCAACAACCCTGTGGATTTCATGGCCGTCAAGACTCTCCTGGCCAAGGGGCTCAACGTTCCGGCGGACCGGGCCGGGGACGCGGGCACTCCGCTCAAGAAATTGATGGCGGAACTGGAGCCCGCTTCCTGACAGCTGGGGCGGCGTGGAGAATAGTAATAGCCGGACTATACTTATGATTCGATTATTACGGCGACCGCGCCGCCAAAATCCGTTGTTGAAGGAGATCCATGCAGACCTCATTACGGCCGCAGAAGACGGCCGTGCTGGTGGCCCAGCGTATTATCGCCGACATCCAGCGGAGGGGGAGCAAGCCCGGAGACCGACTGCCCCCTGAGCGGGTCATGCTGGAGGAATACAACATCGGGCGCGGAACGCTGCGGGAATCGCTGCGCTTCCTTGAGTTGCAAGGCCTGATCGTGCTCAAACCCGGACCCGGCGGCGGGCCCGTGGTGCAGCAGCCCGACGGCAGCGGCCTCGCGACGGCCCTGACCTTGTTGCTGCAGTTCGAGAATGCCCCGTTCCGCACCATCACCGAAGCCCGGACGGCGCTGGAGCCGATGATGGCCCAACTCGCTGCGACGCGGATGAACGACGAGCAGTTGGCGGAATTGAAGTACACCGTCGACCACATGCTCGACAAGGTGGGGGACGAGTCGGTCTTCCTGGAGATGAACAAGCGGTTCCACGACCTCATCGCGCACAACTCCGGAAACGCCCTGTTCGGGCATCTGATCGATACCCTTCTGGGCATGCTGGACGGCACTGCGATCGGTGTCGACTACCCGGAGCACCGCAGGGTCGCGGTCCACAAGGCGCACGCAGCCATCTACGAGGCCCTGGCTGCCAAGGACCCGGCTGCCGCCGCGAGTGCCATGCACGACCACATCCTTGAGTATGCGAACTACGTCGAACGGAAGTTCCCGGACGTCCTGAACACCCCGATTTCCTGGACGTCCTGAACAGCCCGAGTTCCTGAGGGCCGTGAACGCCCAACTTCCAGGCTTTGGCCCGCCGCCTGAGGGGCTGCGGCAGGCCGGGAAGGCCTTTAATCCTGCGCAGTCCTAAATCTAGGATAACCATTGTAATGGTGGCCCTTCAATGCTAACTTCCCTTATGGCGTGTGTCACTAGGAAAGGGGAATGGGCAAGTGAGCACTACAGCAAGTAATTCCGCCTATGACGTGATCGTATTGGGAAGCGGGGCCTCGGGCCTCTGCGCCGCGCTCGCAGCGGCGGACGCAGGCGCGACTGTGGGAGTCTTCGAGAAGGCGCCCGTCGTGGGCGGCACTACCTGCCTGTCAAGCGCTGTCGCATGGATGCCGGACAATCGCTACGCGCGGGAACAGGGGGTCCAGGACTCGCGCGACGACGCGCTCGCCTACCTCGGATCCCTGTCCAACGGCATGATCCTTCCCGAGATGGTGGAGGCCTTCGTTGACACGATCCCGGAGCTGCTGGACTGGCTGGACACCACCCCGCTGAAGATGTCGCTGGTGCCGGGCTACCCGGACTACCATCCCGACCAGCCGGGCGGGAAGCCGGGCGGGGGGCGGTCGCTGGAGCCGCAGCTGTTCTCGCTTCAAGGCCTCGGCGAATGGGCGGACCGCCTGGGGGGCACACCGCGCCGCATGCTCGTGGGAGAGACGCCGATCGGCGGCGGCACAGGATTCCTGGCGCCCGATGTCGCGCGCGAGCGCGAGGAACAGCAGGTTGAGGGGCTCGGCCGCGCCATGGTCGCGGCGCTGCTGCAGGGGTGCCTGGACAAGGGGGTCGAAGTCCACCTCGAGCAGCGCGCGGTCGAACTGCTGCTCGAGGACGGAACCGTCCGCGGCGTCCGCCTCGAGGGCCGGCAGGGTGTCCACGAGGCGGCGGCACGCCGGGGAGTCGTGCTGGCGACCGGTGGATTCGAGTGGGACAAGGACCTGGCCCGCGACTTCCTGCGCGGACCGATCAGCCACCCCGCCAGCGTCCCCACCAATACCGGCGACGGCCTGCGCATGGCCATGCGCGTCGGCGCGAGGCTCGGCAACATGCGCGAGGCCTGGTGGGTTCCGGTGTGCACCCTGCCCGGGCAGAACGCCTACGGTTCCCAGCCGGTGTACCTGGTCCAGCGTGAGCGCACGGTACCCCATTCGATCATGGTCAACCGCGAGGGCAAGCGCTTCGTCAACGAGGCCGCGAACTACAACGCCATGGGCGGGGCCTTCCACGAGCTCGATCCCACCTCGTTCGACTACCGCAACATCCCATGCTGGGTGGTTTTCGATGCCCAGATGATGGAGCGCTTCGGGGGCTTTGGCGCCCCTCCGGGCTCCCCGGTGCCCGAATGGATCACCCGGGCGGACACGCTCGCCGGCCTGGCCGCGGAAATCGGTGTGCCGGCCGGCGCACTGGAAGAAACGGTCGAGCGCTGGAACGGGCACGCGAGGCGGGGAACCGACCCGGATTTCCGGCGCGGCGAGAGCGCGTTCGACGGTTTCGTAGGCAACCGGGACGGATACCCGGGCGCGGATTCCACGTTCGGGCCGTTGGAACGGGGCCCCTTCTACGCGGTGGAGCTCCACAGCAGCACGCTGGGCACCAAGGGCGGCCCGCGCACCACGCCCAGATCCGAGGTCCTGGCCGTCGACGGCCAGGTTATCCCCGGACTCTTCGCGGCGGGCAATGTCATGGCTGGACCCACCGGCATGGTCTATGGCGGCGCCGGCGGCACCCTCGGCCCGGGGCTCGTCTTCGGTTACCTTGCAGGACGCACCGCGGCCGGCAGGACGACGACGGCAGGTGGGCAGCAGGCGTCCGCCAGAGACCTTCTCGTCTAGGCGGTCACGGCAGACACCGAAGGTCCGCACCGCGCACGGTGCGGACCTTCGGCATGCGGTGCCCGGCGAAGAAGCCCGGCACTGGTAACCACAACGGCACCCGGCTCAGATCAGCGGCGTGCGGCGTCGTCCAGGAGTTCCTCGTCGACCGAGAGCGTGCTCCGCAGCAGCATTCCGCCGAGCACGATGCCCACCGCAGCCGCGACGAGGAAGCAGAACGGCGCTGTCCACCCGCCGGTCCAGTCGTGGAGCAGACCCACGACCAGCGGACCGGCGACCGAGATCAGCGCCCCATTCCCCTGCACGAAACCGCTCAGCGCCGCGGTCGTGGCCGCAGTCTCGGTCCGGGCGTTGATCAATGCAAGCATCACGGGAAACAGGCCGGTGCCCGATGCCGAGACGAGGACCCAGACCGGCGTCAGGAAGCCGGGAGAGATCATCAGTCCCGCGTAGCCGGCCACGAACATGGCAGCACCGATGTAGGCGAGCACGCCGGGGTTGCGCATCCGGAGGGCGATCGCGGGAACAACCAGCGCCAGCGGGCCGGCCGTCACGGCGTAGGCGGACAGGAGGACGCCGGCCTCGACGCTGGAGGTCCCTGCGGTGTCCACCAGGATCTCAGGCAGCCAGGCCAGCATCGCGTATCCGTTGAGCGCGGACAGCCCATGCATCAGCATCAGCCCCCAGGCCACACGCGAACACCACAGTCGGGGCCCCGCGGTGCGGCCGGTGACGACCGCCGCCGAAGCAGCCTCGTCCTGCCTGGACCGCGACCTGTCCCTGAGAACCAAAGCGATCCATGGCGGCGCCGCAACCGCTGCGGCGATGCCCCAGGCCATGAGCGCGTTTCGCCAGCCTGCTGCGTCCGCGACCATCGGCGAGACGGTTCCCGGAATGGCCGTACTGACGGAGAACAGCATGGCGTAGATGCTGGTCATCAGGGCGATCCGGTCGGGGAAGTACTTCTTCACCAACGCCGGCAGCAGGACGTTGCCCACGCCCATCGAGAGCATTGCCACGATGCTGCCCACGAGCAGTTGCGCGAAGTCATCGGCCAACGAGCGGACCACGTGCCCGGCGAACATGCCGGCGCAGGCCAGGACCAGATTGGTTTCCAGCCGGATCCAACGGGCGAGGACCGGCCCCAGCAGGCCGCCCGTGGCCAGCATCAAGGGGGGAAGCATGCCGACGATGCCCAGGGCGACGTCACCCAGCGGCACGTCCGCGTTGATCCGGCCGACGATCGGCGACATGGCGGTGACCGCCGAGCGCAGGTTGAGCGCGACCAGGACGATGCCGGTAAGGGCAAGGGCCCTGCCCGCCCAGATGGGTCGCAATTCCAAGGTGCTGCCCCGGGACGCCATTCCACCACTCACTGCTGCCTCCCAGAGACTCGGGCCGATGTGTTGCCGTGCAAAGCAGGCGGCGGCCGTTGCGGACATCTAGGTCCGCAACAGCCGCCGCGGGGCGCCGGCAGTTCCCGCCAGCCGCAGCTGTAATGCAGTTCTTTCCCGGTTAGCTGCCGGTCCAGACCGGAACGCGCTTTTCGACGAAGGCCCGGGCTCCCTCCGCGGCGTCGTTGGACTTGCGGATGGGGTCGACGAATTCGTGCTGGCGGGCGAATTTCTCCTCGACCGGCCAGTCCACGGACTCGACCATGATCCGCTTGGAGGTAGCCAGTGCCAGCGGTGCGTTCTTGGCAATCTCGTCCGCAAGCTCGAGTGCCGCCTGAAGCGCCTGGCCGGGTTCGGTCACGCGGTTCACCAGATGCAGGTCCCCGGCCTCGGTGGCCGGCAGCATCCGTCCGGTGAGCACCAGCTCCATCGCGTAGTGGTAGGGCAGCCGGTGCTGCAGGCGCAGCAGGCCGCCGGCATTGGCCGTCAGCCCGCGCTTGACTTCCGGCAGCCCGAAGGTCGCATTGCATGCCGCGACGATCAGGTCGCAGGCCAGGGCGATTTCGAACCCGCCGCCCAGGGCGTAGCCTTCGACGGCGGCGATGAGCGGCTTGCGCGGCGGCTGCTGGACGAGTCCGGCGAAACCGCGGTCCGGAACGATGGGGATCTCGCCGCGGGCAAAGCCCTTCAGGTCCATGCCGGCGCAGAAGGTGCCGCCGGCACCGGTGATAACCGCCAGGCTCAGGTCCTCGCGGCTGTCGAGGGCCGCAAAGGCTGCAGCCAGTTCCTCGGACAGCTGTAGCGACATGGCGTTCCTGGCCTGCGGACGGTTCATCGTCAGGACGAGGACGCGCCCGCGTTCCTCGATGAGCAGCGGCTGTTCTTCGCGGCTCATGCGTGTTCCCCGACGCCGGTGATGGCTAAGCCCGAACGGGTCTTGTACGCCTTGTTGATGTTGATCAGCACGGCGGTGAGCGGCTCGAGCTGCCGCGCCAGGCGCAACGCGCCGGCGTCGATCCCCTTCTTGCCGGTGACCGCGGCCGCCAGGTCCATGACCAGCTCCTTCGCCTGCAGGTCGTCGCCGCAGACCAGGATGTCCTCGTGGCTGAGCAGGCCATCGGTCTTCCACAGCGACAGCGCCGCCACGTGGTGGAACGCCCCGACGACGGTGGCATCGGGCACGATCCGCTGCGCCTCTTCGGCCGCGCTCTCGGCCAGGGTCAGCCCGTAGGGGCCGTTCTGGTCGAAACCGAGCGGGTTGACGCAGCTGATGATGGTCTTGCCTCCCAGCTCCGCGGCCAGGGCGGTGACCAGCTCTGCGTGCCCGTCCCACGGGACGGCCAGCAGTATGACGTCGGAGGTGGCGGCGGCCACGGAGTTCTCGGCTCCGCCGATGGCGGCCGGCCCGCCGATCTTCGCCGCGATTTCCTCAGCTTTTTCGGCCGCCCGCGCGGCGTCGCGCGAGCCGATGGTGACGGTGTGCCCGGCCAGCGCCAGGCGGTAGGCCAGGCCCCGGCCCTGCGGACCCGTGCCTCCGATAACTGCGATTTTGTGTGTCATGTCCTTTTCCGTTCTCCGGCTTTAGCGCGGGGCCATGCGGATGGCGCCATCGAGCCTGATGGTTTCGCCGTTGAGCATGGGATTGCTGATGATGTGCAGGGCCAGGGAGGCGTATTCCTCCGGCACGCCGAGCCTGCTCGGATGGGGAATGCTCTGCGCCAGCGAGTCGCGGACGTTCTCCGGCAGCCTGGCCAGGATGGGCGTGTCGAAGAGGCCGGGGGCAATCGTTGTGACGCGGATATGCTTGCTGGCCAGGTCACGGGCGGCCACCAGCGTCATGCCGACGATGCCTGCCTTGGCCGAGGCATAGGGGATCTGGCCGATCTGGCCCTCGTATGCGGCAACGGAAGCGGTCAGGACGCAGACACCGCGCTCGCCGTCGACGTCGTCGTTCTTCGCCATGCGCGCGGCGGCCAGGCGCAGGACGTTGAATGTTCCGATAAGGTTGGTCCGCACCACGCCTTCATAGGCCTCCAGCGAGCCCGGATTGCCGTCGCGGTCGACCAGGCGCACGGCACCGCCGCGGCCGGCGCAGTGCACCAGCGCGCGCAGCGGCGCCAGGTTCTCCGCGGCGTCGAGCGCCGCGTTCACCGTGTCCGGATCCGTGACGTCGGCCCCCACGAAGGTGGCGCCGAGATCGGCGGCGACCTGCGCGCCGGGGGAAGTGGGCAGGTCCAGGATGACGACCTTCGCGCCCTCCGCGGTGAGGCGGCGTGCCGTGGCGGCGCCGAGACCGGAAGCGCCGCCGGTAACGACGACGGATGCTCCATTGATATTCATGGCTCTTCTCCTGCCTGGGTTGTTAGAGACGTTCGATGATCGTGGCGTTGGCCATGCCGCCGGCCTCGCACATGAGCTGGAGGCCGTAGCGCTGGCCGTTGTCCTCGAGCGCATGGAGCATGGTGGTCAGCAGCCGGGTCCCGGAGGCGCCGAGGGGGTGTCCGAGGGCGATGGCGCCGCCGCGGGGGTTGACCTTGTCGAAGTCGGCATTGAAGTGGCTCTGCCAGGCGAGCGGGACCGGGGCAAAGGCCTCGTTGATCTCGATATGGTCCATCTGCCCCAGCGCCATCCCTGACCGGGCGAGGATTTTTTCCGTTGCCGGGATGGGGGCGGTGAGCATCAGGAGGGGATCGTCGCCGACGGCGGCCATGGCGTGGACGCGGGCCCTGGGCTGCAGGACCAGCTCCCGCGCCTTGCGTTCGCTCACCAGCAGGACGACGGTGGCGGCGTCGGCCAGCTGGGAGGAGTTCCCGGCGGTGACCGACCAGCTGACCTGCGGGAAGCGCCCGCTCAGTTCGGGGGTTTCAAACACAGGATCCAGTGCGGCGAGGCGCTCGGCAGTCGTGTCGGGGCGCACCGTCTCGTCCTGGGCGAGGACGGTGCCGTCCGGCGTGGCCGCAGGCACGATCTCGCGTTCGAAGGCTTGGGCCGAGGCCGAGGCCAGCCGGTGGGACCGGGCGGCATACTCGTCCTGGGCTTCGCGGGTGATGCCGTATTTGGCGGCGACCAGTTCCGCGGCGACGCCCTGCGGGACCAGGCCCGGGGCATACCGGGCGGTGACCGACGGACCGAAGGGGTCGGCGCCGGCGCGGGCAGAGCCCATGGGCACCCGGCTCATGGATTCGACGCCGCCGGCAATGACGATGTCGTAGGCGCCGGACAGGATGCCCTGTGCTGCGAAGTGGACGGCCTGCTGGGACGAGCCGCACTTGCGGTCGATGGTGGTGGCCGGAACGTGGGCGGGATAGCCCGCGGCCAGCCAGGCCATCCTCCCGGGCGTGGCGGACTGTTCCCCGGTCTGGGACACGCAGCCAACAAGCACGTCATCGACGGCGCCGGGATCTATGCCGGTGCGGTCCACCAGGGCGGCCAGGGCCTGGGCCAGCAGGTCCACGGGGTGGACGCCGGCAAGCGCTCCGCTGCCGCGGCCCCGGCCGGTGGGGGTTCGCAGCGCGTCGATGATCAGGGCCTCAGTAGTCATAAGGGTAACCTCCTCCTTATTGCTTATCATGATTGTCATCATGGAGGCAACGGATTTCGCCTGGCACTGGGGCCGCCGGCCTTGCTTCAGCCTTTCCTGTTCCAAATTCTCTGCAAATGGTAATAATGAATGGTGCCAGTGATGTCCCTCACGGTCCCGCAGGGTCCGAATGCTCGGAAGAACTGTTCTGCGATAAAGGAGTGACCATGGCAGCAGAACTGTCGCTTGAGGACCGGATCCGCCGGCTCGAAGACCGCGCGGCAATCCAGGAACTCGCGATCCTGTACGGGTTCGTCATGGACGAGCGCGATGAGGCCGGCATCCGGCAGATTTTCGCCGCGGACGCCACCCTCCGTTCCCAGGACGGGGTGTTCGCGGCCACCGGCATCGAGGAGATTGTCACGACCTACCTGGGCCGCTTCGCCGCACTCGGCCCGACGAACCACTACAGCCACGGGCACGTCATCCGTTTCGACGACGAGGACCCGGACACCGCGACGGGGCTGCTGGCCTCCCACGCCGAGGTGGCCCGCAACGGTGTGGCCATGCAGGTGGCCCTGCGGTACAAGGACACCTACCGCCGGGCGGGCGGCCGCTGGCAGTTCGCCGACCGGCTCATGTCCTACATGTACTACCTGCCGGTGACCGAGTACGCCGAAGGCCTGGGGGACCGCAACAGCGTGCGCGCCTACGGCGACCACCGGCCGGCGGACTGGCCCGAGGCGCTCTACTCGGAGGACGGCAGCGCCTGGCTCAAGGCCTACCTCTGACCGCGTCCGGCCGTTCGGTGGATGCGGGCCGGTGTGCGGTGTTCCCGGCGATCAGCCGTGCCGCGGGGGAGGGGCCCGCATGGACCCCTGCTGCGCCACGCTGCACAGCAGTTCGCCGCTGCGGGTAAACATGTCCGCCAGCGCCAGGCCGCGGCCGTCGCGCAGGGCCGGGGAATGCTGGTCGACCAGGATCCACTCATCCGTCCGGGCCGGCGCATGGAACCACATTGAATGATCCATCGAGAATCCCTTGGCGCTGCCGTTTCCCCACCACAGGCCGTGGGGTTTCAGCAATGGATCCAGCATGCACATATCGCTGGCGTATGCGAGCAGGGCCGCATTCAGTGCCCTGTCGTTCGGATCAGGCCCCATGGCCCTGACCCAGACCGAAGACCGAGGCCGGTCACGGCCGGCTTCACGTGCCGTCAGCCGCGGTGGATTGTCCACATAGCGAAGGTCAAACGCCGAATCGTCGTTCCAATGGACGTGGACGTCGTCAAAATCTGCCAGGACGCGGCCGACGTTGGGCAGTACCTCGGGCGGCCGGACAGCGGGGATCGGCGCCTGATGGGCAGGGCTGCTGGAATCCCTGGCGAAGGTAAGGTCTGCGGTCAGCAGCAACCGCTCTGCCTGCCGTACGCGCACGCTGCGCCAGCAGGTGGAACGGCCGTCGCGGATCGGAACGACGTCGATCTCCACGCCCCGGTCGGCCGCCCCGGCTTCGACAAAATAGGCATGCAGGCTGCGCACCCAGAGGCCCTGCGGCACATCCGCGGAAGCGGCGGCGAGCGCCTGTGCGACGAGCAGGCCCCCATAGGAAACGCCCCACCGGGCCGACATCGTGCCGCCGGTATACCGGCCGTGGCCGAGCGGGCGGGGCCGCAGCAGCGCGCATACTTCCTCGAACGACTCGGCGGCCCGTTGCCGGTTTGCCCCGCGGCTGATGTCTGCGTGCGGTCCCATACCCGTCCTGCCTCTCGAACCGGTCCGTCCTCCGGGGTCCTCCGCTAGTGGGAGGTCCAGGAGATCGGCATATCCAGCAGTTCCGGAAACTTCCGCTCCGCATAATGCGCATAGGCCGCGATGTGGTCGTGCATGGCCGCTGCGGATGCTTCGGGATCCCGGGCGGCGATGGCCTCGTAGATGTTGGCGTGGGCCGCATGGACCGCGCCCCTGCGATGTTCGGGATAGTCGATGCCGATGGCACTGCCGTCGAGCATTCCGAGCAGCGACTCCACGAGATAGCCGAACATCACGTTGCCGGAGCCATGGGCAATGATGTCGTGGAAGCGCTTGTTCATTTCCAGGAATTCGGCCTCGTCGCCGAGGTGCTCGCCCATATGGTCCACGCTGTACTTGAGTTCGGCGATCTGTGCATCGCTCATACGCATGGCAGCCAGCTGGGCCATCATGGGTTCCAGGCCTGTCCGGGACTCGGCGATGGTACGGAACGGAGCATTTTCGAACTGCAGCAGCAGCGTCAGTGCGGTGGCCAGGCCGCTGCCGTCCGGCTGCTGGACCACCGGCCCGCCGCCCGGTCCCGGCTTGAGGGCGATGACGCCCTGGAGTTCCAGGAAGCGCAGCGACTCGCGCAGCGTTCCCCGTCCGATCTGGTACTCCTCCAGCATGGCGCGTTCGGGCGGGAGCCGATCCCCGACGGTGTTGCCGCGGCGCTGGATGTCCGCAACGATCCGTTGTGCGACCAGCACCGCCGTTTTCTGGGGGCGCATCGATGTCTGCGTCATGGAAATCAAGCCCCGGTGAGTATGCCGTCGGCGGCGAGCTTCCGCAGGGTGCCGGCTTCGATGCCAAGGGCGGCGAGGACCGCCTCGGTATGTTCACCTATCCCCGGGACCCCGTGGTAGGTCGGTTCGGCGGAGCCGGTCACGTGGAGGATCGGCCCCGTCATCATCGCGTTGCCGAGGATGGTCCCGGACAGGTTGACCAGGGTGCGTTCCAGGAAGTGCGGATCCTGGACGATGTCGCTGGAGTCGTTTACGGGCGCGGCGACCACTTCGTAGTCCTCCAGGGTGTCCAGGACCTTGCTGCGGGGCATTGAGCCGACCCAGGCCTTGACGATCTCCTGCAGGTCGGCATTGTTCCGCATGCGGGCCTCGTTGGTGGCGTAGCGCGCGTCCGTCTTCAGCTCCGGCCGGCCCATCGCATCGAAAAGCCGCATGGCGATGGTCTGGGCCGAGGCCGCGATGGAGAGCCACCCGCCGTCCCCGGCCTGGTAGATGCCCCGGGGCGACGCGGAGCCGGAGGTGTTGCCCACCCGGGTCATGATGGTTCCGGTGGACGTGTAGTTCAGCAGGGCGTCGCCGAGGATGAACATCAAGGGCTCGTACAGAGCCACGTCGACTTCCGAGCCTACGCCGCTGACTTCGCGCCGGAACAGTGCCATGGCGGTGCCGAAGGCGGCGGAGATGCCGGCGATCGAATCGGCGAAACCGAACGGCGGGGCCGTGGGCGGGGTGTCCGGCCACCCGTTGAGAAAGGCGTAGCCGCTGGCGGTCTCGGCGACGGTGCCGAATCCCGGCCTGCTGCTGTAAGGCCCGCTTTGACCGAAGCCGCTGACCCGGGTCAGCACCAGGCCGGGGTTCATCTTGGACAGGACGTCGTAGCCCATGCCCCATGCCTCGAGGCGTCCCGGGCGGAAGGATTCGATGACGACGTCGGCAGTGCGGATGAGCTCAAGTGCGACTTCCCGCCCTTCCGGATGGCGCAGGTCGACTCCCACGGACCGCTTCCCGGAGTTCAGGCGTGCGAACCCCAGTGCCAGCCCGTCCTTTTGCGGCTGCCACTGCCTGGCCATGTCCCCGCTGACGGGGTCTTCGACCTTGATGACCTCGGCGCCGAAATCGCGCAGCATGCGCCCCGCAGTGGGGGCAGCATACATCGATCCCAGTTCCACGACCCGCACACCCTCGAGCAGGCGCGGGGTTTCCGTTTGGGGCTGGTCCATGGCAGCCTCACCCTCTTCCTTCGGTCCAAGTTTAGAAAATAGTAATAATGATAATGGATTAACGGAAGTTGGATGACAACGGTCCCCCGGTCCGCTCCGGTACCGGAAGGCCTTGCCGACGTCGCATTTTCTGGAATCCATAAACAAATCAATGATTATCATAGTACTGTTGTCATGTAACGGCGGACCTCCTGGCGCAGCGGCCTGGTTGCATCGGCCGCCGTTGAAGTCCAGGGCAACCACCTAACCAAGGGGAAAGTATGCGTACCGAAATCCCGAACGCCTTCGATCTCAAGGACCGTGTCGCTCTTGTGACGGGCGGGAGCCGTGGATTGGGCCGGGCCATGGCGCTCGGTTTGGCGAGGGCAGGGGCCGACGTCATCGTGGCCAGCCGCAAGGGTGACGCCTGTGAGGAGTTCGCCCGCGAAATAGAGGCCGAAACCGGCCGGCGGGCGATGGGCTTCGGCGTGCACGTCGGCCGCTGGGGTGATCTGGAGTCGCTCGTCGACGCATCCTACGAACGGTTTGGGAAAGTCGACGTGCTGGTCAACAATGCCGGCATGTCCCCGCTTTACGATTCCGTGGACACGATCACCGAGGAGCTCTTCGACAAGGTGCTCGACGTGAACCTGAAGGGCCCGTTCCGGCTGTCCGCGCTCGTTGGCACCAGGATGGCGGCGGATGGCGGGGGGTCCATCATCAACATCTCCAGCGCGGCGGCCGTCCACCCCAAGCCGCACGTCCTGCCTTACGCAGCGGCCAAGGCCGGCTTGAATGCGCTCACCGTGGGCCTGGCCCACACTTTCGGACCCACCGTGCGCTGCAACGCCATCATGGCCGGCACCTTCCTGACCGATGTGAGCAGGTCGTGGGACGAGGAGGCCTTCGCCCGGCGTGCTCAGGCGTTCGCCCTGGGGCGCGGCGGCCGGCCAGAGGAGATCGTCGGGACGGCGCTCTACCTCGCGAGTGATGCCTCCAGCTACACCACCGGCGCGATCATCACCGTCGACGGCGGGCAGCCCTAGGACACTGACCCGGCCAGACTCGGACTAATCTATGGTCATGATATGCATCTTTCTGGTACGGTGGTCATAAAGCGGCCCAAGTTGTCCACGTTGGAATCGGACGCAACAAAGGAGTGAAGCAATGAAGATCATCGTCCTCATGAAGCAGGTGCCGGACACCTACGGGGAGCGCCGGCTCGATACCCGGACTGGTCGGGTCGACCGCGGAGCCGGCGAAGCGATCCTCGATGAGATCAGCGAGCGCGCCCTTGAAGTGGCGCTCAGGTACAAAGATGCGAATAAGGGAACGCACGTCACCGTGCTCTCCATGGGTCCGGCGTCAGTCACCGCGGCCCTGCGCAAGGGCCTGTCCATGGGTGCGGACGCGGCCATCCACGTACAGGACGACGCGCTGGAGGGAGCCGACATGGGCGTCACCGCCTCGGTCCTCGCCGCCGCACTGACGCGCAACGAATACGACCTCGTCATTGCGGGCAACGAGTCGACGGACGGCCGCGGCGGCGCCATCCCTGCGATGCTCGCCGAGCACCTGAACCTCCCGCACTTGAGCTTCCTGGATTCCGTCGACCTCTCCTCGGGCGAGGTCACTGGAGAACGGGCTACGGAATACGGCACCCAGGACGTGCGCGCTGCGCTTCCCGCGGTCATTTCGATCACCGAACGGGCGGCCGAGGCACGCTTCCCCAACTTCAAGGGGATCATCACTGCCAAGCGCAAGCCGCTGAGCGTTGTCTCGCTGTCCGAACTCGGACTGGAGCTGGCTGCGCTGCCGGCGGGGGGACGGTCCGTCGTCCTGAACACCAGTGAGCGTCCGGCCCGCACCGCCGGAACCAAGATCGTCGACGAGGGGAACGCGGGCGAGCAGCTCGCCGACTTCCTGGCCGCCAACCGCCTGATCTAACGGAGGAATCGAACATGTCCAACGTACTCGCGCTCATCGAAACCTCGGCCGACGGAGAGATCCGCGGCACCGCCGCCGCAGTCATTGCCGCAGCGGCCAAGCTCGGCACCCCGGTGGCCGTCGTGGCCATGGCACCCGGTTCCTCCGGCGGACTGGCCGAACACCTTGGATCCCTCGGCGCGGCGCAGGTCTACCTTGCCGAAACCGACCAGGCCGGCAAGCTGCTGGCGACCCCGCAGGTCGAGGCCCTCGCCGCCGCCGCGGCGGCGCTGGAGCCGTCCGCGATCGTGGCTGTCAACTCGGTCGACGGCCGCGATGTTGCGGGCCGCATCGCTGTGCGGCTGCGTGCCGGGCTGGTGACGGACGCCGTCGACCTGCGTTTGGAGGGCGACCGCATTGTCGCGGCCCACTCCGTCTTCGGCGGGGCTTTCAACGTCGAATCCACCGTCGAGGGTGGGCTTGCGGTGATCACCGTACGTCAGGGGGCCGTCGAAGACCGCGCCACTCCAACGTCGGCCGCACTCACGGCCGCATCGGTGACCGCCAATGCCGCCGCCTCCGCGGTCATCGACAGCGTCAAGGACGCCGCCGTCACCTCGAGCCGCCCGGACCTGCGCGGCGCCGACAAGGTAGTCTCAGGAGGCCGCGGGCTCGGGTCGAAGGAAAACTTCGTTCTTGTCGAGCAATTGGCCGACGCGCTCGGTGCCGCCGTCGGCGCCTCCCGCGCGGCCGTCGACGCCGGTTACGTGCCGCAGTCGTACCAGGTGGGCCAGACCGGCACCTCGGTGTCGCCGCAGCTCTACATCGCACTGGGGATCTCCGGAGCCATCCAGCACCGGGCAGGAATGCAGACGTCGAAGACCATCGTCGCGATCAACAAGGATCCGGAATCGCCGATCTTCAACATTGCCGACTTCGGCGTCGTCGGCGACGTCTTCGCTGTCGTGCCCCAGCTGGTCAAGGCCATCGAAGCCCGAGCCAGCTAACCAGCGCCAACTCGCCTGCGGCTCCGGCCGGCGCCGTCCGGAGCCGCAGGCACTCGGCGTCACCGTTCCAACCAACCTCGGACGGGAACGTCCATCGCAGAGAGACACGAAGCCTCATGTCCACATCGACTTCGACAAGACCAACGACTCCCAAGAACAAGTGGTTCAAGCTGGCCTGGATCCTGTCCGGCGCCATCGTTGCACTCCTTGCCGTCGTCCTCGTTGCCAAAGGCCTCCGCGACCTCCCCGCAGTCCAGTCGTTCCTGGCGGACTACCCCGGTGAATCCGAACTGCCGCACGGGGCCCCGGCCGGCTTTCCGGCCTGGCTGTCCTGGCAGCACTTCCTCAACTCGCTCCTGATCCTCCTGATCGTCAGGTCGGGATGGCAGGTCCGCACCACCATCCGCCCGCCGGCCTATTGGACGCGCAACAACACCGGCCTGATCCGGACCAAAAACCGCCCCACCAAGATGAGCCTGCACCTGTGGTTCCACCTCAGCCTGGATGCCCTCTGGGTCCTGAACGGGGTTGTTTTCTTCATCCTGCTGGTCGCGACCGGCCAGTGGATGCGCATTGTCCCCACGAGCTGGGACGTCTTCCCCAATGCTCTATCGGCGGCCCTGCAGTACGCCTCGCTGGACTGGCCGACGGAGAACGGCTGGGTGAACTACAACAGCCTGCAGGTCCTGACATACTTCGCCACGGTGTTCATTGCGGCCCCGCTGGCCATCATCACCGGGCTGCGGATGTCCCCCGCCTGGCCCAAAGAGGCCGCAAAGCTGAACAAGGCCTATCCGATCGAGGCGGCCAGGGCCATCCATGTACCGGTCATGATTTATTTCGTGGCCTTCATCATCGTCCACGTCACCCTGGTGATGGCCACCGGCGCCCTGCGCAACCTGAACCACATGTACGGCGGGCGCGATGACCACAGCTGGGTCGGTTTCTGGATCTTCGCAGCCTCCCTGGTGGTCATGGCGGCGGCCTGGATCGCGGCCCGTCCGCTCCTGCTGCGGCCCGTCGCGTCCCTGACCGGATCCGTGACCCGCTGACCAATCCCGTCCGGGGAGCGTGAAGGACGGAACCGTCCGGCACGCTCCCCGGACGCTGCCGCCCGGCACCCGTACTTGTTGCACGGGTGCCGGTTGCTTTCCACCGGTCGCTGCCGGCGGTCAGCGAGGGCCGGTCCTTTGCCGGCGGAAGCCACACGGAGGCGACGAGCCAGGGCCGCGTTCGCCCAGGCTGCGGTTCGTGCGTCCGTGGCCGCAGCGGCAGTACGCAGGCGGGCTAAGCCAGTGCTTCGCCGGTCTTTGCGTACTTGCGGATGGTGAACAGTGTGATCAGCGTCAGGGCCGCACCCATCAGATAGTACGACGGCGAGCGCGCGTCTGCCGTGCGGATCACCAGCAGTTGCACCAGGAACAGCGCCGGCCCCCGAAGAGTGCGCCGCCGATGCTCGACGAGCCGACTAACCACCTCGGCATCCACGTGCAGCTCAACGTTCTTTCCCTGGTCCGGAGGCTGCCCCAGGCGGGAGTTACCGTCGTCGCCGCGCTGCACGACTTGAACCTGGCCGCCGTGTTCTGCGACCACCTCATCGTGTTGACCTGATCGTGTTGATCGTGTTGGCCGGCGGACGGGCGGTCGCCCCGGGTCCGGTAGCGGACGTGTTGACCGCGGAGATGGTCGAAGGTGTCATGCGGTGAAGGCGGAGGTCTCTGCCCATCCGGTGAGCAGGCGGCCGGTGGTGGCCTATTCCGGCACTGTCGACGCGGCCGTCTGAAGGGCAGCGCCTGCCGCCTGGCCGTCGGCGAAGCCCCGGGCGTAGGCCTCGTCGCTGCCGAGCCGGAACATGTCCTGTCCGGCGGGGCGGATCAGGGCACGGGCGGTGCCCGCCGGAACGTCCAGGTCGTCGAGCACCAGGTGGGCCAGGCCGCGCACGAGCGCCACCGGCCGGCCGGTGGCCTTGCCCTTGACCAGGTCCGCGGCGGCGGCGATTTCGTCGGCGACGGCGGCGGCGGAGACGGCCAGCAGGTTCCCGTGCGCGTCCCGTGTGCCCCGGTAGTCCTCCAGCACGTGCAGGCCGGCGGCGCCGATCGCGGCGTCGGTCTGGCCTTCACGCCAGGGCCGGCCCAGAGTGTCGCTGAGGATCACGCCCAGGGCCACGCCGAACCGGGCGCGCAGGGCGGTGCAGAGCCGGCGGGCCGAGGCATCGGGGTCCTCGGGCAGCAGCAGGACGGTGCCCTCCGGGGTGTTGCTGTTGTCCACCCCGGCGGCGGCCAGGACCAGTCCCTGCCGGTTTTCCACGATCCGGGTCACGCCCCCGGGGTGGGTCCGGCTGGCGACCAGGCGCACGGTTTCGGCGGTGATGGCTGCTTCCCGGTCGGCGGCGGGCACCTGGCGGCCCTCGGCCTTGGAGACGATCTTGCTGGTGACCACGAGGATGTCCCCGCCGCGGATGCCTTCGGCGGAGACCGCGAGGGCTTCGCCGATGAGGGCCGCCAGGTCGTCGCCGGGACCGATTTCGGGGATGCCCTCAAGGGCGGTGACGGAAAAACCGGACATCGGTTACCTCTGCAAAGGGGAGTGACTGGAATCGAAGGATTGAAGCAGTTTATCGGCCGGTCAGGTCAACCGGCTGCCGCCGCAGCGAAGGATCGCCGGCTGCCGGCACGATGGCCGGCGTGCGGACGCGGCCATGACGGCGGCAACGCAGCCCGGGTGTGGCCGCCGACACCGTGCTGCAGCGCCCGGGCCAGGTCGTGGAGCGTGTCGACGTCATGGCGGACTGTGGACCCCGCCGGGACGGGCAGGACGGTGTGCCCGGCCCGCAGGTGCGCGTCGTACGAGTGCGGGCCGAACCGCGGGATGAGTTCCGTTCCTGGGAGGGCGGAAACCATAGTGGTGCCCGTGCCGTGGCGGTCGGGCACCACGGACAGCGGGTGGTGCCGGGCCGCTTCCAGGGCGGCGGCCAGGTCGCGGGGTGCCAGGCAGGGCAGGTCCCCGGTCAGGACGGCGACGGCACGATTGGGCTCCTGCCTCCTCGCCCATGAAATGCCGGCCGCGGCGGCGGCGTTCAGTCCCCGTCCCGGATCGGCCACCAGGACGATGCCGGGAACGGCCGTCACCAGGGCCGGATCCGAGGAGACGACCACGATGTTCGCCACGCCGGGGACGGCCAGGGCGGCTGTGACGGTGTCGCGGAGGAAGGCCATGGCGATTTCGTGACGCATGCCGGGGCTGAATCCGGGGCCTTCTTTTGTAGCCAATCCGAGCCGGCTCTTGGCCGCGGCGCCCCCCTTGAAGGGCACCACAATTGTCCATGCCCCGCCGGGAGCCGGATCCGGGGAAGGTCTGATCGGCATAATGGACTCCTTATCTTTCGGCCGCCCGCCGGAGGCTTACAGCGGCCGCATTCCGATGGTCACCGGGACCCTGCCCGGGTGCACGCGTCCGCCGTCGGCCTCGGCGGGCAGGACGTTGAGGGATTTTCCGGTCGCGGCGTACCCGGTGTCGGCGTGCCGGGCGGCAGTGGCCAGGCGCTCGGGCGGCGGGGTGCCGTAGGTGGTGGTGCGCTGGCGCGGAGTGCGCCCGATCGCATGGATCATGTCCTCGAGTTCGGTCACGGTTTTCTCGGAGCCGTTCTCGGCCCCGGCCATGCGGGAGATGGTCTCCTCCATCAGGGTTCCGCCCAGGTCGTCCGCGCCTGAGGCGAGCATCAGTTGCGTGCCTTCGGTGCCGAGTTTGACCCAGGAGGTCTGGATGTGGCCGATCCGGCCGTGCAGCATCAGGCGGGCGACGGCGTGCACGGCCCGGTTTTCCTGCAGGGTGGGGCCGGGCCGGGCGATGCCGGCCAGGTAGACCGGGGCATTGGTGTGGATGAAGGGCAGCAGCACGAATTCGGTGAAACCGCCGGTTTCGTCCTGGATGCGGGTAAGGGTGCGCAGGTGGTGCACCCAGTGGGTGGGGTTGTCCACGTGCCCGTACATCATGGTGGCGCTGGAGCGGATGCCGGCCCGGTGGGCGGTGGTGACGATCTCGATCCAGGTTTTGGCCGGCAGTTTGCCCTTGGTCAGGATCCAGCGCACCTCGTCGTCGAGGATCTCGGCGGCCGTGCCCGGGATGGTGTCCAAGCCCGCATCCTTGGCTTGGGCGAGGAAGTCGGCGTAGGACAGGCCCGTGCGGGCGGCCCCGTTGACGATTTCCATCGGGGAAAAGGCGTGCAGGTGGATGCCCGGCTGCCTTTTCTTGACCTCGCGGGCCAGGTCGAAGTAGGCGCTGCCGGGCAGGTCCGGATGGATCCCGCCCTGCATGCAGATTTCCGTGGCCCCGATCGCCCAGGCCTCGTCGACCCGGTCCCCGACCTGGGCCAGGGACAGGGTGTAGGCGTCGGCGTCGGTGCGGCGCTGGGCGAAGGCGCAGAACCGGCAGCCGGTGTAGCAGACATTGGTGAAGTTGATGTTCCGGTTCACCACGTACCCCACCGTGTCCCCCACGGTGTCCGCCCGCACCCGGTCGGCCAGGTCCGCCAGCGCGTCCAGGTCCGGCCCGTCGGCGCTGAGCAGGGCCAGGTAGTCCGCGTCCGCCAGGCCCGCCGGATCCTCCTCGGCCTTGCGCAGCGCGGCCCGGACCGCCAGGTCCCCGCCGCCGGCCGGGATCTGGCGCGCGGATGCCTGTGCGTTCACCTGTTCGGCCAGGGCGTCCCAGTCCCCGTAGACCGCGTCGAAGTCCGTCCGCCGGTCCCCGGACCTGCCGGTGGTGTCGATCTCGGTGTGCAGGTTCACCCGGCCGGTTCCGGCCCAGTCCGGGTCCGGCTCCTGCCAGGGCAGCCCCGCCGGCAGCGCGTCTTCGGCCGCGAGCCCGTCGGGGCCCGCCAGCGCGCGCACGTGCGGGAGCACCCTTGGGTCGATCCAGGGTTCCCCGGCCAGGACATAGCGCGGGTGCGCGGTCAGCCGTTCCCGCAGGGTGAAACCGGCCGCCGCGGTGAGGTCCGCCAGGTCCTCCAGGTGCGGCCAGGGCCGCTCCGGGTTGACATGGTCCGGGGTCAGCGGGCTGACCCCGCCCCAGTCATCGATCCCGGCCCGGATCAGCAGGGACAGTTCGGCCGCGTCGGTCAGGTTCGGCGGGGCCTGTACCCGGGCCTTGGGCCCGAGCACCAGGCGCGTGACGGCGACGGCGGCCGCGTACTCCTCCATGGCCAGGTCGGGCCTGTTCATCATCGCGGTGGCGTCCTTGGCCCTAAAGTTCTGCACGATCACCTCCTGGAGGTGCCCGTAGCGCCGGTCGGCCGCGCGAAGGGCGAAGACGGCCTCGACGCGTTCGGCGTAGGTCTCCCCGATGCCCAGCAGCACCCCGGTGGTGAACGGAACAGACGACCGGCCGGCGTCCTCGAGCACCCGCAGCCGTACCGCCGGGTCCTTGTCCGGGGACCCGAAGTGCGGCCCGCCCTTTTCGGTGAAGAGCCGGGCGGCGGTGGTCTCAAGCATCATGCCCATCGACGGGGCCACGGGCTTCAGGCGCTGGATCTCCTCCCAGCTCATCACCCCCGGGTTCAGGTGCGGCAGCAGCCCGGTCTCCTCCAGCACCCGGATGGCCATGGCCCGCACATAGTCCAGCGTGGAGTCGTAGCCGTGGGCGTCCAGCCACTGACGGGCCGCCGGCCACCTGGCCTCCGGCCGGTCCCCGAGGGTGAACAAAACCTCCTTGCACCCCAGTGCCGCACCCTGGCGGGCGATGTCCAGGATCTGATCCGGAGACAGGAACATGTCCCTGCCCGCCCGCCCCAGCTGCCCCGGGGTCTGCGCGAACGTGCAGTAGTGGCAGCGGTCCCGGCACAGCTGCGTGACCGGGACGAACACCTTCTTCGAATACGTGATGACCCCCGGCCGGCCGGCCTGCTCCAGCCCCGCATCCCGCACCCTTGAGGCCGCAGCCAGCAGCCGGTCCAGGTGCGCGCCCCGGGCGTGCAGCAGCGTCTCGGCCTCGGCCGGATTCAGCGTCACCCCGTCTTCGGCCCGGCGCAGGGCCCGGCGCAGCGCGCTCTCGGAGGGAACAAACGATTCACTGTCAGCCATGGTCGGGGCTCCAATCGGGTGGTTGGTCGGGTCGGTACCTTCGCCGGATCTGCTGCGATTCCAGGTTGTGCCTCAGGTGCGGGCGGGTTGCCGGGCCAGGGCCAGGGCGTCGGCCGCCATGGCGGCGGCGGCCGGCACATCGGTCATCCACAGGGGCACGGCCGCTGCCCGGATCCCGGCGTCCTCCAGCGTCGGGACGGCCTCCGCGTCGGCGGTGTCCACCAGCCAGCCGTCCAGCAGCCCGCCGGCGCTGCGGGGCCCATAGTGGAGCCCGACGTCGAGGGCGGCCGGGGCGACGCCGATCGTTGCCAGGCATGCCTCCGCCATCCCGCGCACCGCGGTCCCGCCGATCATGGGGGAGAGGCCGATCACCGGCGCCGCCGTGCCGCGCAGGGCCTCGCGGATGCCCGGGACGGCCAGGATCGTGCCGACGGAGACCACCGGATTCGACGGCGGGAGCAGGACCACATCGGCGGACAGGATCGCATCGACGACCCCGGGAGCTGCGGCAGCCGTTTCCAGACCGACCTGGACGAATCCGGCGGCCGGGATGCCGGCCCGGTACCTGACCCACCATTCCTCGAAGTGGATCAGGTCCCCGGCGCGGTGTTCGTCCGCGGCCTCCGCCAGCCGCACATGGGTCTCCACCGGCTCGTCGCTCATCGGCAGCAGGGTGACCCCCGGCTGCCAGCGCCGGCACAGGACCTCCGTGGCCTCACTCAGCGTGGCCCCCTCGCGCAGCAGGTCCGAGCGCACGATATGGGTGGCCAGGTCCAGGTCGCCCAGGGTGAACCACGCCCAGCCGCGCCCGTAGGCGGCGATTTCGGCCGAGGTCCGGCGGCTCTCGCCGGCGCGCCCCCAGCCCTGGTCCTCCTCAATGCCGCCGCCGAGGGTGTACATCAGGGTGTCCAGGTCCGGGCAGACGCGCAGGCCGTTCAGCCACAGGTCATCGCCCGTATTGGCGATGACGGTGACCTCCACCGAGGACCCGGTGCCGGAGCCGGAGGGCCAGGCTGCGGCCAGGTGGGTCAGCAGCCCGCGGATGAACCGCGCGCCGCCGACGCCGCCGGCCAGGACCGTGATTCTCTTCATCGTGAAGCAGTGCCTTCCTGTACTCTGGACGGCCGGACCATCCGGAACTGTGAGAGCTACATTACAATGAAGTTAATCATTCGCATAGTATTAAGTTGTCTTGTCCGCGCTCAATACCTGTACCAGCCTTGGCCGGACTTGCGGCCGAGCCTGCCCTGGGCCACCAGCGCGGCGACCTGCGGATCCGGCCTGTCCGCCTCGTCCCCGGTTTCGGCATAGGTGGCCCGGGCGATGAAGTCGATGACGTCCAGGCCCACCATGTCCATCAGCTCGAACGGACCCATCGGATAGCCCAGCGCGGTGCGCGCGGTGGCGTCGATGTCCTCCCTGCTGGCAATGCCGGCGGCGGCCAGGGCCAGGGCCTCGCGCTGGACGGCGCCCATCAGCCGGTTGGCGATGAATCCCGGGATTTCTCGGTTGATCAGCACCGGCTCCTTGCCGAAGCGGCGGGCCAGCTCCATGGTGGTTTCCACGGTGGCCTGCGAGGTCTCCTCGTGCCGGACCACTTCCACGCACTTCATCACCAGCGCCGGGTTGAAGAAGTGCATGTTGCACACCCGGTCGGCCCGGCCCGTGGCGGGGGCGACCTTGGACGAGCCCAGCGTGGAGGAGTTGGTGGCCAGGATGGCATGGTCCGGAGCGAGCCTGCCGAGCCGGGCGAAGATCTGCTCCTTGACCTCCAGCCGCTCGGTGGCCGCTTCGATCATGAAGTCCGCCCGGGACGCGGCGGCGTCCAGGTCGGTGGCGAAGGCCAAACGGTCCAGGGCAGCCTCGGCGTCGGTGGCGGCGAGCCGGCCCTTGGCCACAGTGGCATCCAGCCGGGCGGCCAGTTGCTCCCGGGCCCGGGCAAGCATCTCTGCGGAGATGTCCTGGACGGTGGTGGCGTAGCCGGCCAGCGCCGCGACCAGGCCGATCTGGCTGCCCATGGTGCCGGCGCCTACGACCAGGATGTTGTGGATGCCTTCGATGGACGGGATGGCGCTCATGCCGCACCACCCCTGAGGTACACCGTGGTGGTGTGGGTGAAGAACTCCCTGGCCGCGGCGCCCTGCTCCTTGGGTCCGTACCCGCTCTTCTTCGCCCCGCCGAAGGGCACATGCGGGTCCGCCCCGGCGGATTCGGAATTGATGTGCAGGATGCCCACGTCCAGGTCGTCGATGGCGTCGAGGGCACAGCCGACATCCCGGGTGAACACGGCCGCGGAGAGACCGAATTCGCTGTCGTTGGCCAGGCCGAAGGCCTCCTGGGTGTCCGCGGCCCGGCGCAGGGTGAGCACCGGCCCGAAGAATTCCTCACGCCAGGCCGGGTTCGCCGCTGCTCCCGCGCCGGAGACCTCCAGCACGGTTGGGGCGACGAAGGCCCCCTCGGCCAGCGCACCGCCGTCGTAGCCGCCGGTTCCGGCCGCTCCGCCGCCGGCCGCCACCCGCGCGCCCTGCCGCACCGAGGCGGCGATGCCAGCGAGGACGGACTTGCGGGCCGCATCGGAAACCAGCGGGCCCATGTGCACGCCGGGATCCGTGGGATCGCCCACCGTCCAGGTAGCCAGCCGGTCCCGCAGCCGGTCCAGGAATTCGTCCGCGACCGTCTCGGCGACAATCAGCCGCGAGGTGGCCGTGCACTTCTGGCCGGTGGAGCGGAAGGCGCCGTAGAGTACCTGCTCGCCGGCCAGCTCCAGGTCCGCGTCGGCCAGCACGACGGCGGCGTTCTTGCCGCCCATCTCCGCCTGCATCGGCACCCCGCGGGAGGCGGCCTGCCCGGCCAGTTGCCGGCCGACCCCGGTGGAGCCGGTAAAGGTCAGCCCGTCCAGTCCCGGATGGCCGGCCAGGCCGCTGCCCATCGAGCCGGGCCCGATCAGCAGGTTCAGCACCCCGGCCGGCAGCTTGGCCTCGTCCAGGGCCTGGGCCAGCCGCATGGCCAGCAGCGGGACCGTGCTGGCCGGCTTCCAGACCACGGTGTTGCCGTAGGCCAGCGCCGGGGCGATCTTCCAGGCCGGGATGGCGATGGGGAAGTTGAACGGAGTGATCACCCCGACGACGCCGAGCGGCTTGCGGGTGACCAGGATCTTCTCGCCGCGCCGGGGCGAGGAAAAGATCTCCCCGGCGGTGCGGTCGCCCTCGTTGCCGTAGTAGCGCAGGATCTGTGCCGCCCGCCGGACCTCGCCCCGGCCCTCGGCCACGGTCTTGCCTTCTTCCCGGGCCAGTTCCAGGCCCCAGGCCTCGGCATTGGCTTCGACGACGGCGGCCGCGGCCTGCAGCACGGCGCCCCGTTCGTGCGCGGGCGTGCGGGCCCAGTCCCGGCC
>NZ_JBHTML010000004.1:0-78129 GCF_042679445.1 Arthrobacter sp. GCM10027362 | reverse complement strand
GGCGGCGCCCCGGACCGCGCAGGCCCTGCGCACCTCGGACGGTCCCGGCGCCGCAGCCGCCACGGCGGCGGGGCATGCCCGCAACCGGCGGATCACCGTCCTGCTGGTCCTGACATTCTGCGGACAGTCCGCCGCCTACTATGCCACCACCGCGTGGCTGCCGCTGCTGCTGTCCGACACCCGCGGGCTGGGCCCGGGCGCGTCCGGTGCCGCGGCATCCCTGTTCCAGATCGCGGCCCTCATCGGCGCTTTCGGGGTGCCGCTGCTGGCCTCACGTGCCCGGATCTGGGTACCGATGGCGGTCATCGCCGCCTGCTGGGCCGTACTGCCAATCGGGCTGCTGGCCGCGCCCGGGGCCTACGTGCTGTGGGCGATCGTCGGCGGAATCGCCCAGGGCGGCGGCTTCACCGCGATTTTCTCCATCGTCCCGCGCATCGCCCGCAGCGACGCACAGGCCGCGTCCGCCTCGGCCCGCATCCAGGGCGGCGGCTACCTCGCCGCCACCGCCGCCCCGCCGCTGGCCGGATGGATCCACACCACCACCGGCGGCTGGACCGCTCCCCTGGTCCTGGTCCTCACCGCCACCCTGGTGTTCGCCGCCGGCGGGCTGACGGCCGCGCGGCTGGCCGAACGGCGGTAGGCCCGTGCAGCAGATCGGTGTCCCCGCTGGGCCGTTCCCTGCCGTAAATCCCTCCGTCCGGACGAGTGCGGACCCCTGACCTGCCGCAGTTGCGCCAAATGCTGCAGCTTGCTTTAGCCCCTTGGACCGCCTATAAAATAGGAGGCGCAGGAAATAACCAGCGTGTGCATGGAAATGGCTTCCGGCCGGAACCCAGTCGAAGGAGATACTTTTGGCGGACCTGTTCGATCCCCTGGACCTCGGAGAACTGACGCTGCCCAATCGGGTGATCATGTCGCCGCTGACGCGGTGCAGGTCCGGAGCAGACCGGGTGCCGAATGCCCTCATGGCCGAGTATTACGCCCAGCGGGCCGGGGCCGGGCTGATCATCAGCGAGGCGACCGTCGTGAGCGAGCAAGGCATCGGCTATCCGAATACGCCCGGAATCTGGAACAGCGCCCAAGTGGACGGCTGGGCAAGAGTGACCGAGGCGGTCCATGCGGCCGGCGGACGGATCTTCCTCCAGTTGTGGCATGTCGGAAGAGTCTCGGACCCGGTGTATTTTGACGGCGCGCTGCCAGTCGCCCCCAGCGCGGTCAAGCCGGCCGGCAGGGTGCGCCAGGTACGCCCCTATCGTGAATACGTGACACCGCGCCCCCTGGAGACCGACGAGATCCCGGGAATCGTCGAGGACTTCCGACGCGGGGCCGAAAACGCCCGGCAGGCGGGATTCGACGGTGTCGAAATCCATGCAGCCAACGGTTACCTGATCGACCAGTTCCTCCAGGACTCCACCAACCGCCGCAAGGACCGTTACGGAGGAAGCGTGGAAAACCGCGCGCGTTTCCTCATGGAGATCACAGATGCCGTGACATCGGTCTGGGGGCCGGGGCGGGTCGGGGTCCATCTGCGGCCCCGCGGCGAGGAACACGACATGGGTGACAGCAACGCCCAGGCGCTTTTCGGCCATGTGGCCGAACAACTGGGCAGCCGCGATCTTGCCTTCCTGTTCATACGCGAAATCGAGGCTGCGGACAGCCAGCTGGCAAGAATGAGGGAGCTGTTCGGAGGTCCGGTCATTGCCAATGAGGAAATGGACCTCGCGGATGCGCAGCGCCTGCTCCTGACCGGTTCCGCAGATGCCGTCGGCTTCGGCCGGCTGTACATCGCCAATCCTGACCTGGCAGAAAGACTCTCCGTCCGGGCCGAACTCAACACGCCCATGCCGGAAACCTTCTATGCCGAAGGTGCCCTTGGCTACACCGACTACCCGGCCCTGGCTTCCCGGTAGCCCAGATGTCCGGCGAAAGGCGCAGCTATGGGATTCAAGGATGATGCGGTAGAGGTCCGTGCCCAAGGGTGGCTGCGCGTAGCCTCGTTTCACTCATTAGTGGAGCGCTCCTTGGAGGCTGCGCTCCAAGACGGCGCGGGAGTCTCAGTCTCCGAGTACATCGTCCTGGAAGTACTCAGCCGGCAGCGCGGGGTGCACCATATGCGCATGCATCAGCTCTCCCGGGCCACGGCCATGTCCCAGAGCGCTACCACCCGTTTGGTGAACAGGCTCGAAGGCCGGGGCCTGCTCACCCGCTTCCTCTGTGTGGACGATCGCCGCGGGATCTACACCGAGCTGACCGAAGCAGGGCTGGAGCTGCTGGCCCGGGCGCGGCCGATCCACGACAGCGCGCTGTTGGAGGCCTTGTCCCAGGCGGAGGGCCTGCCCGAACTCGTTCCCCTCGTAGACCTCTTCAGGACTCCGGCGCCGGCCGGATCGGATCAGGAATGACCCGGCCCCAGCCTGCATCTTGCCAATGCCGTGCACAGAAAGAATCGGCATCCCGGGCTTCACCCAGCGTCCGACAATAAATCCGGTTTCCATGCAGGCGACTCTGCTCCCACGAACCCGGCAGTGCGCGGCCGGGGGTCGGCGCCGATGCAGCGGAAGAGGCTCTGGCCCAGGAGCACTGTGCTGCCCGCATTCGTGGGCATCTGATCGGGCGGGAACACTTCCGCTCTTGCAGCCGTAGGTCCGTCGTCTGTGCAGCGAGGTCTACAGCGACAGGAAACTTCAGACGGGGTAAGGATCCCTGGTTTGGCAGGGCTGTCAGAACTTAATTTCAGGAGCCGGGGAGATGGCTCTCATCCAGGGAAGCCACCGCCGGCGCGCTCCTGTCCGCATGCTGTGCGACAAGATCAAGGGGGTGCGCAAATCCGTGCCGACCGATGACCACCCAGATGGCGACGCAGTCTTCCGGGTAGGGATTGCTCAGCCGGTGCGGGGCCGTCGAATCGAAATTGAGGCTGTCACCCGCTTCCAGGGTCTGGGCGTTGAAGGCAACCTGGACGTTCAGTTTTCCGGACAGCACATGCAGATATTCCCATCCTGCATGCCGCATCAGGTTGTCAGGACTGCATGATTCGCTGCCGGCGGTGTAGGTGACTCGAAGAAATTCGGTGAGTGGATCGTCCTGGCTCGTGAGCCTTTCCCAGCGGACTCCGCCAACCTTGATTTCAGGTCGATCGGCGGCTGCCTGAAATCCAGGCAAACCCTCTCCGCGGCGGACGGCTGCAGGCGAAGGCACTGCCTCCTGAAGAACCGGAACCGGGACTACCGGATCCGACATGGCCGCATCTGTTCCGGCCATCATGGAGTCCAGTGACAGGCCAAGTTCGGACACGATCGAGTACAGCGTTCCGATGGAGGGCGTGGCGCGCCCCAGCTCCACCTGGGAGATGAAACTGGCGGACACGCCTACCCGGCGGGCCATCTCGCGCAGGGACATCTTGGCATCCGTCCGGGCCTGCCGCAGCCGCTCCCCCAGTTGAGGGCGGCCGAGGTCCAGCAGCGCCGGGTCATTTCCTGTACTCGACATCAATCGCTCCTCGATGCGTGTAAGCGGAGGCCATCCGCGAAAAGAGCTGAAGGCTAGCCCGGCCAACTTCCACTGTCCAGTACAGCTTATATGCAGGAGCGGCGAACTTTAATCCCGATTAACGCGCATAGCCTGTTTGTAACCCATTACTTGACAGACGTGTTGCTCATCACTTTACATAGATCTACATCACATCGATGAAAGAGGTTCTCATGACCAACAGCCCGGCTGTGTTGCTTTCAGTGACCGGGGTCTCCAAGCGATTTGGCGGCGCGCGGGCGCTGGACAATGTTTCCGTCGACTTCCATGCCGGCGAAGTGCACGCCCTCCTGGGCGAGAACGGCGCGGGAAAAAGCACCTTGGTCAAGATCATCGCTAATGTGGTGCAGGCCGATGCCGGTGCGGTCTCGGGCGAAGAGGGCTCCGATCAGCTTGACGTGGCGATGGTCTTCCAGGAGCTCTCCGTGGTTCCCGAGCTTTCGGTCCTGGACAACATGGCGTTAAGCATGCGCAGGCAGGGTGGAACCATCCTCCGCCGCCGTCAGATGGAGGAGCGGATCCGCGTGGCACTTGACGCCGCCGGACTGCAGGACGTGGATTTGGACATGCCGGTGGAGGCGCTGCCGTTGGCGAAGCGCCAGCTGCTTGAGATCGCCCGCGGTCTTGTGGCCGATGCCAAGGTCCTTATTCTGGACGAACCTACTGCGACCCTGTCGGACATTGAGATCGCGCGGGTCCATGAAGTGGTTCGTTCCCTGACAGCCAAGGGACACGCGATCGTGTACATCACGCATCGGCTCGGCGAAGTCTTCACCCTCGCGGACCGGATCACCATCATGCGTTCCGGGCAGGTCGTGGCAAACGGACCGGTCGGCGATTTCACCATGGACTCGATGGTTACCCTGATGCTCGGCGAGGAGCACCAGGGCGGCGTGGCAGTGCCGATCACCGATGTTCCGGAGGCCGGCATACGGCGTGTACTGACCGTTTCCGGCATCGGCTCCGGCAACCGTTTCTCCGATGTCAGCTTCACCGCCGAGGCGGGCGAGGTCGTCGCCCTGTTCGGGCAGATCGGCTCCGGTGCGGACGAAGTCGTCCGTACGCTGGTCGGGCTCGCTCCCATCACCTCCGGCACCGTCACGCTCGACGGCAACCAACTGCCGCACATGAACCGTCCCAGATCGCAGAAGCACGGCATCGCCTACGTCTCGGCCGACCGGGTGCTGGAGGGCGTCTTCCTCAGCGGATCCGTGGCCCGAAACATCAGCTCCGGTGCCCTGGCTGACGTGAGCCGGATGGGAGTCATCCGCCGGGGTGACGAATCCAGGCTGGCTAGCAGGATCTCCGAGGAAGTCGCCTTCGATGCCAACCGCATCAACATCCCGGTCGGTTCCCTCAGCGGCGGTAACCAGCAGAAGATCGCGATCGGCCGGGCACTGGCGACCAAGCCTTCCGTCCTGGTACTCAACGAGCCGACCCGCGGCGTCGACATCGGGGCGCGCTCCGAAATCTACCGGGCCTTGCGCAAGCTGGCCTCCGCGAACGTAGCAGTCGTCGTCTACTCCAGCGACATCGTCGAACTGCGCGAGCTCGCCGACCGCGTCATCACCATGTTCCGCGGCCGAGTCGTCAACAACCAGCCCATCGCCCAGGTCCAGGACTCCCAGATTCTGGCCGAGATCCTTCATGGAGCAGCAGCATGAACACCCAAGCCGCCACCGCATCCGCACCCCCGGTGCAGCAAAGCAGCCGGCACGCGGCATCCCAGAGACTGAAAGCGTCATTGACGGACGGTTCGGTCGTCATCGGGCTTGTCACCCTGGTCCTCTTCCTCGTTTCCACGGCCGCGATCCCGGGCTTCGCCACCTTGCAGAACCTGCGGGCACTCTTCCTGTCCGTGGCGCTGGTGGGCATCGCCGCCATCGGCCTGAGCATCATCACGATCGTCGGCAAGATGTTCTCCCTCTCGGTCAGCGCCGTGATCGCCGTATCCACCATCGTGTTCGCCTCGACGCTTCAATACGGCGCCTGGACCGCCATCATCGCGGCGGTACTGTTCGGCGCAGCCACCGGGGCGGCGCAGGGTTTCCTGGTCGGGAAACTCGGCACCGACCCGATCGTGACGACCATCGCGGCCGCTGCGGTGCTCACGGGTCTGGCCCAGATCTTCACCGGAGGTCTGAACATCGCCAGCCAAGGCGACGCGGGGGTGTTCCGGCAGTCCCTGTTCGGCGTCGTCCCCTTCCAGGTCTTCATTTTCTTCCTCGTGGCCGCCATCGCTTGGTGGTGCCACCGATACACCGTCATCGGCCGCAAGGTCACTCTGGTCGGCCTGAACGAAAAAGCCGCCCTGGTGTCCGGCCAGCGGTCCTGGCCCTTGGTCCTGCTCGCCTTCGTCGTCTCGGGGACGCTGGCTGGACTGGCCGGCGGGCTGCTCGCATCGGAGGCCGGCCAGGGCAACCTGCAGCTCGGCGCGACCTTCGGCTTCGATGCGATCACCGCCGTCGTCGTCGGCGGCATCAGCATCAAGGGCGGACTCGGCAACCCTCTGGGGGCAGCCGTGGGAGCGGTACTTGTCGGACTGCTCGGCAATTCCCTGATCCTGCTGGGGTTCAGCTACGAAATCCAACTCATCTTCAAGGGGGTGCTCGTGCTACTGGCCGTCGTTGGAACCGGTATCGCGACCAACCGCCAGTCTGGCAGAAAGCGCTAGGACAATGATCAAGCTCTACTGGAACTTCCGAACCCTGCTGGCCTGCGCGTTGGCCGCAGTGGCCTTCGCAGCCTTCGCGGTGACCGTCCCGGGGTTCACCAACCTCGGCAACCTGTACGCACTGCTGCAGACGTTTGCCCCGCTGGCCCTCGTGGCCGTCGGTCTGGCCATCGTGATGATTGCCGGGGAATTCGACCTGTCGATTGCCGGGCTCATGCCGCTGGCCGGACTCGTCGCGGTCCGGGTCTCCGAGGCTGCCGGGATCCCCGTCGGAATTGCCGCGGCCATCCTCACGGCCGCCGTCGTGGGCCTGCTCAACGGCTGGCTGACAGTGAGGTTCGCAGTGCCCTCGCTGGCGATCACGGTCGGTACGCTGGTGCTGACCATCGGGCTCGGGTTCGCCGTCACGGGCGGCAAGGTGGTTACGCTCACCAACTACGAGTTCGGGCTCTGGCTGGATGAGGGTATCCTCGGCCTGCTCTCGCCCCGGGCATTGTTTATGCTGCTTCTGGTCGCCGGGGCTGTGTGGCTGATGGCCAGGACCTGGCACGGCGTAGTCATCCGCGCCACCGGCAGCGATTCGGCCAGGGCCGCTGCCTCCGGTCTGCCGGTGGGACGGACCCTAATCATGGTTTTTGTTCTGTCCGCACTCTTTGCCGGCATTGCCGGATCGCTCCAGGGCCTGTCCCTGGCCGCAGGTTCCCCCGGTGACGTCCTGACCTTCCTGCTTCAGGTGGTCACGGCGGCGATTATCGGCGGCGTGGCGCTCAGCGGCGGCAAGGGGCAGATCGGCGGTGTGGTCGCCGGAGCCCTGCTGCTGGCGATTGTCGGCAACGGCATGAGCCTGCAGGGCACGAGCACGGCCGTCATCCAGCTGGTCAACGGCGGGCTCCTGCTGACCATCGTTATCTTCGACGGACCGCTGAACCGCCTTGCACAGCGTTCATTGGAACGTCCGGCCCCTGCCAGCCAACCCGCCGCCTAGGAGGCAGCCCACCATGAAAAAGTCACCCATCAAGGCTCTTGCCGTGACCGCATCGCTGGTCGTGTCACTGGCGCTGGCATCCTGCGGCAACCCGTCCGCAGGACAGGGCACCGAAACGGGCACCGGAACCCAGGGAAAGAAAGTCACCCTCCTGACCGTGGCCCAAAGCTGCGACTACTGCGCGAAGCACACGGAGGAATTCAAGCGGATCGCCGCCGAGGCCGGCCTGGACCTGACCGTTATCGTGAACAACTTCAACGCTGCCGAACAGGCCCAGCAGGTCAACCAGGTCATCAGCACCGACCCCGACGCCGTCGTCGTCTGGCCTGCCGATGCAACGGCCATCATTCCCTCGCTCGTGCGGCTGAAGCGTGCGGACATCCCGGTCGTCGTGGCTAATTCCTACCCCCAGACGAAGGACAAGAGCCTCTGGACCGCCTACACCGGGCCGAACGACCTGGCCAACGGCGAGCAGGCCGCACTGGCCATGATCGAGGGATTCAAGGCGAAAGGCTACGGAGACAGCGGCAACATTGTCGCCCTGCTGGGCCCGCTGGGCACTCCCCCGTCCATCGACCGGCTCAAGGGGTTCGAGGACACGCTGGCGCAGAAGGCTCCCGGAATCAAAGTCATCGGCACGCAGCCTGGCAACTGGGACCAGACCACGTCGACATCGGCCAGCGCGGCGCTGTTTACCCAGTACGGCGGCAAGGATCTGAAGGGCATGTATTCGGAAGCGGACAACATGCTCGCCGGCGCCCTGGTTGCCGCGGACCGTGCCGGCATCGACGCCAAGAAAATGGTCATGGTTGGACATAACTGCTCGATCGAGGGCTACACGAACATCAGTGCAGGCGACCAGTACGCCACCGTCCTGCAGAGCCCCATCGAAGACGGAAGCCTGGCCGCGAAGACCGTCATCAACATCCTGGAACACAAGCCGGTGAAGAAGGACAACTTCCTGGTTCCCCGCGGCATCACCAAAGAGAACCTTTCCGAGTGCGACGCCGCGGTCGGAAAGTAATAAGGAGGAATCCATGAGCACCTGGACCATTGATCTGCCCGACTGCGTGGTTGTGACCGGCGCCGCCAGCGGACTCGGCATGGAATGCGCCAAGTCCCTGCTCGAGGCCGGAAGCCGTGTGATCGGAGTCGATCTGGCCACGCCCGAAGCCGACCTGACGGGACATCCGCTCTACACGCACCTGGCCGGAAGCGTGACCGAGCAGGCCCTCTGGGACCGCGTCGCCGAGGCTGCGGCGACCAACGGAGGCGGGGCATCCCTGGGCTACATCGGCTCGGCGGCCGTCCTGTCCGTGGATTTGCTGGAGAACGAGAGCATGGACTCCTGGCGCCGCACCTGGGAAATCAATGTGCTGGGAAACGTGCTCGGCCTCAAGACCCTGCTGCCACAGCTCAAGGCCGCGCGGCACGCAAGCGTGGTGGTGGTGAGCAGCATCGACGCCGACTTCGGCGAACAGCAGCTGGCGTCCTACGCATCCTCCAAGGCGGCACTGAGCGGTGCGGTACGCACCATCTCCCTGGACTATGCCCGCCACGGCATCAACATCAACCTGCTCGCACCGGGCCCGATGCGGGCAGGACTGTTCAACCGGCACTTGGCCTCAGCGGAGGACCCGCAGAAGTTCCTCGCGACGCGTGAAGCCCGCCAGCCCAAGGGACGGATTACCGGTGCGGACGAGGTCGCCAACGCCGCGATGTTCCTGCTGAGCAGCCAGGCTTCCGCGGTCTTCGGCACTACGCTTGTCGCCGACGGGGGCCTGACCACCGGATTCGACTTCCGCACCGGTGGGGAAGGCTCCACGGCCGCCCCTGCACCCGTTGCGCTCCCGGCTTCCTGACCCATCCACAACCCCGGAAGGACACATCATGGAACTTTCCCTCAATGGCAAGAAGGCCCTCATCACCGGCGCCGGCAGCGGCATCGGCCGGGCTACCGCGCTCGAACTCGTCGCGGAGGGCTGCACCGTCGCCGCGCTGGACATTGACGAGGGTCTGCTCAAGCAGCTGAGCGTTGACGCAGCCGGAGGGCCCGGCACCGTGGTGACCACCGTCGCGGACTTCAGCCGCGCCGACGACACCACCGCCAAGGTCACGGAGGCCATCGAAGGGCTGGGCGGTCTCGACCTGCTCATCAACAACGTCGGGGCCGGCGCCGTACGGGAATTCGCGGATCTGACCGACGAAGACTGGCAGAAGACGCTGGACCTGAACTTCATGAGCTATGTCCGCTCCATCCGCGCGGCACTTCCGGCGCTACGCGAGTCTGCTGCCCCGGTGATCATCAACAATGCGTCGGACCTGGCCCGGCAGCCCGAAGCCATGCCGGTGGATTACTCGGCCAGCAAGGCGGCCGTGCTGGCGTTGACCAAGTCGCTGGCCCGCGCCGAGGGACCCCTCATCCGGGTCAACGCCGTGACTCCCGGGCCAATCTGGACGCCGTTCTGGACCAAGCCGGGAGGATTCGCCGAAACCATGGCCGCGGCCTACGGGATGGAACCGGAAGCTGCCGTCGCCCACGAAATGAAGCAGCGGCAGCTGCCGCTCGAGCGCCTTGGACAACCCGAAGAAGTCGCCAAGGTCATCGTCTTCCTGTGCAGCCCGGCGACCAGTTTCGTCACCGGGTCCGTCTGGGGAGTCGACGGCGGCAGCATCCGCAGCATCATCTGAGCATCCCCGAGCCAGCACGAACAAGGAGACACCTCCCATGGCCGATCCAGACATCGCACGAATCCTGGAGTTGGAAGACGAACGCTTCAACGCAGTACTTGCCAAGGACTTCGACGCCTTCGCCCGGCTCTGCCACCCGCGGCTGAGCTACACCCATTCCAACGGCCTGCGCGACACCCTGGAAAGCTACGTCGAACAATGCCGTGCCGGTGTCTACGACTACCAGCGGATCAACCACCCGGTCGAAGAGGTCATCCTCGTGGGGGACACCGCTCTGGTCGTGGGCCGTATGGAGGCCGATCTGCAGGTCAACGGCCGGCCCACGCGGCTGGACAACGGCTCGCTTGCAGTGTGGACACGCGAAGGCGGGACCTGGAAGTTCCTCGCCTACCAGCCCAGTCCCCGGCCAGGCACCACCCAGTCCGGACAGCAGCCGGCGAAGAAGGAAAACAAAGAAAGCATGGTCAAGAAATGAAGGATTTCCACTACCAATCCCTGCCGATGCGCGTGAGCTTCGGAGCCGGCAGGCTGGCCTCCCTCCCGGATGAGGTACGGGCCCTGGGCCTCAAGCGCGTGCTGGTCCTGGCCACCCCCTTCCAAAAGGAGCTCGCCGAGCAGGTGTCCGAACAGCTGGGCGGGCTCAGCGCCGGCGTGCACGCCGAGGCTGAGATGCACGTGCCGATCGAATCGGCGCACAAGGCCCGTGAGGTGGCCAAGGCTGCCGGCGCCGATGGGTACGTCGCCGTCGGCGGAGGTTCGACCACCGGGCTGGGCAAGGCCATCGCGCTCGAGTTCGGGATGCCGATCATCGCCGTACCCACCACGTACGCAGGCTCCGAAATGACACCGGTCTGGGGACTGACCGCCAATGGGGAAAAGAAGACCGGCCGGGACCCCAAAGTCCTGCCCACCAGCGTGATCTATGATCCCGAACTGACCCTGACCCTGCCCGTGGGCATGTCGGTCACCAGCGGCTTCAACGCCATCGCCCACGCCGTCGAGGGCCTCTACGCCCCGGACGGATCCCCGATTACCGCGCTGATGGCCGAAGAGGGCGCCCGGGCACTCGTCGATGCCCTCCCGCGCGTCGTCGCGGACCCCGCCGATAAGGACGCCCGTGCCGACGCACTGTACGGGGCGTGGCTTTGCGGCGCGACCCTCGGTGCCACCACGATGTCGTTGCATCACAAGCTCTGCCACACCCTCGGCGGCACCTTCAACCTTCCCCACGCCGAAACCCACACCGTTGTCCTGCCGTATGCCTTGGCGTACAACCAGGAACACGCACCCCAGGCCCTGGCTGCGTTGCGCCGTGCCACCGGCGCAGAAAATCCCGCGGCCTACCTGCGGGAACTGAGCCTGAAGCTCGGGGCACCGGGCTCGCTGCGGGAACTGGGCCTGGAAGAGGCAGACATCGAAAAGGCCGTTGCCATCGCCACCAAGAACCCCTACGCGAATCCGCGCGAAGTGACCGAGGAAGGCATCCGCGACCTGCTCACCAAGGCGCTCAACGGCGCAGACCTCGACGGCGCCGGCCCCGGCCGACCCGCTTGATCCTCCCGAAAGGCACACCATGCTCCACCCTGCACCGGACGAAACGACCGAAACGGCCCACACCCGGGTAAGCGCCGTCATAGTCGAGCAAGACGCCGACTCCTCCATCCATGCCAGGGTGGGCACGGCCGTCCTCGGACCCCTGCCGCCGCTCGCCCTGCTCGTGCGCCCCGCCTACATCGGGATCTGCGGCACCGACCTGGAAATCCTGCACGGACGGATGCCGGAGACCTTCCTGATCAATTATCCGCACGTCATGGGCCACGAATGGTCCGGCGTAATCGAACAGGTCGGCGAATCCGTGACCGGGTTCAGCGTCGGCGACAGGGTCTTGGGTCACGGGCATCTGGGCGGCAACGACTGGTTCGGCGTCACCCACGACGGCGCGGCGGCCGAACTGTTCCACGTGCCGGCGGCCATGTGCTTCCCGGTTCCTGACAGCGTCGACATGCTCACCGCGGCAATGATCGAACCCTTCGCCTGCGTCCTCACCGGCGTGAAGAAGCTCGGGGGCATCAGTGCAGCGGACACAATCCACATCCACGGCCTGGGCGCCATCGGTCTGGCCGCGCTCGTACAGGCCGTCACGGCCGGGGCGACGACCGTGGTCTTCGATCCCAGCGCACGCCGCCGGCAGGCCGCGTTGGAAATCGGCGCCGACGCCGCGTTCAATCCCCTCGACATCGCGGACATCAACACCGCGGCGGCCGACGCCGTCGGACACGGATTCGCCGACGTCGTCATCGAAGCCTCCGGCAACCCGGCTGCCCAGGCCGCCGCGCTGGAGAGCGCCGACCACAATGGGCGGGTACTCCTGATGGGCGTCTCCAAACCCAAACCGGCCCCGGCCCGGCTCGGGCTGCTCCAGGAACGGAACCTCACGGTCACCAGTTCCACCGGTGCCCCGGTAGATGTCTGGCCCGCGGCCATCCGTTACGTCGAACGCGCCAAGATCAATCTGGGCGCCATCGTTTCCTCCATCCACCCATTCGCCGCCGCGGAGGAAGCCATCCGATGCGCGCAGGACTCTGATGCCGAAATCAAAGTCATGCTCTCCCCCACAGCTGCCTCCGGCTCCAACGCCGCGAAATAGACATCCGAACCAACTTGAAGGGACACCCCCATGAGCGAGAACACCATCATCGAAAACCGCGACCTGCTCGCCTCCTGCTGGACCTGGGCCGGGGACGCCGCCCCCCTGCGCGGCGACGAAACGAGCCCGATCGACATCCGCACCCGCGTCGAAGCCGTGGCCCGGGCCGGCTGGAAGGGCGTGGGCCTGATCCACGCCGACCTGCCGCAGATCGAAGCAACCATCGGCCTCAAGGGCCTCAAGCAGCTGCTGGATGACAACGGCATTGTCCACGTGGAGATGGAATTCCTGGCCGACTGGTGGAAGACCGGCACCGTCCGGGCCGAATCCGACCGCTGGCGCGGGATCCTTCTGGAGACCGCAGGCGTACTGGGCGTCAAGACCATCAAGATCGGCGCCGAACTGGCCATCAGCGGGGAACCCGCCCCGGTCGACGCCGCCGCCTTCCACGAGGAGTTCGACGCACTGGCCACCCAGGCCGGCAACGCGGGCACCCGGGTTGCCCTTGAGCCCATGCCGATGAACAACCTCAAAACCATCGAAATCGGAGCCAAGTTCGTCACGGAGGTCAACAACCCCTATGGCGGCCTGACCGTAGACACCTGGCACACCTACCGCGGCGGGACCAGCTACGCAGACCTGGCCGGCATCCTGCCCATGGACAAGGTCTTCGTCGTGGAGATCGACGACGCCCGCGCCGAGGTGACCGGCAGCCTCTGGGAAGACACCATCAACGAGCGCCTCTACCCCGGCGAAGGGGAAATGGACACCGCAGGGTTCATCAAGGCCATGTACGAGGCAGGCTGGCGGGGCCACTGGGGCGTGGAAATCCTCGCCGAGTCCCACCGCCGGCTGCCGCTGGAAACCGCCGTGACCCGCGCCTACGCCGCGGCAGCGGCAAGCCTCGACGCCGCCGAGCGGCTCATCGCCGAGGAACGCACAGTCTCCGGCACCTCGATGCAGAACTAGGAAAGACCATGACCGAACAGACGCCTACCGTCGAAACCGGGATCATCCCCGGTGCACAGAACACCTCCGAGGCGCAGCAAGCCGTCGAGGAACAGCTGATCCGGAACGTGCTCCACTCCTTCGAAAACTGCCAGGATCCGCGGCTGAAGCAGATCATGCAGTCACTGACCCGGCACATTCACTCCTTCATCCGCGAGGTCCGCCTGACCGAAGCGGAATGGAACACGGCGATCGAGTTCCTCACCGCCGTCGGCCACATCACCGACGACAAGCGGCAGGAGTTCATCCTGCTTTCCGACGTCTTCGGCGCATCCATGCAAACCATCGCGGTGAACAACGAAAAGATCGGCGATGCGACCGAGGCCACCGTCTTCGGGCCCTTCTTCGTCGAGGACGCCCCGCTGATCGAGAACGGCGGCGACATAGCCGGAGCCGCGCCCGGCCAGCCCTGCTGGGTCGAGGGCAGTGTCAAGGACACCGACGGCAACCCCCTCCCCGGTGCGCGCATCGAGGTCTGGGAGGCCGACGAGGACGGGTTCTACGACGTGCAGTACACGGACCAGCGCGTCTCGGGCCGGGCACACCTGTTCGCCGACGCGCAGGGAAACTACCGTTTCTGGGGCCTGACGCCCACGCCGTACCCGATCCCCCACGACGGACCTGTCGGACAGATGCTGGAAGCGGTCGGACGCTCCCCCATGCGCGCCTCGCACCTGCACTTCATGGTCAGCGCCCCAGGTCATCGGACGCTCGTCACGCACATCTTCGTGCGAGGCGACGAACTGCTGAAGTACGACACCGTTTTCGGCGTCAAGGAATCCCTCATCAAGGACTTCGTACAGCAGCCCGCCGGCACCCCCACCCCCGATGGAAGGGAACTTGGCGACCGGACCTGGTCACGGACCCGCTTCGACATCGTGCTGGTCCCCGCCGCCGGATAGACCGGTTCCAACACACCGGACGGCCTTCCGCGTGGAGGCCGTCCGGTCCGCGGCGGGCTGCGAAGATACGGTGCCCGGTGCCAGGTGGCCCGTGCCTCTGTCGTCGGCGATAATCAGCGATATTTTCGTCGGCAACCCCCTAATCCCGTGAGCCTGGAGCACACTCCAAGCCCACGGGTTTTATTGACTCCCTGGGTCGGTAGTTTTAACACGGCTTGAAGGCCGGCTTCAGCTGTCCCGAAATCTACCGGGGTGGGGCGCTGAGAGTCCGCTGACGCCCGCAGTGATGGGTCTTTCGGTCCCAGCTCGCGATGCCATGGCGTAACCGACATGGTCCCAAGCCCCGCCCCTGCCGAGTTGTCATGTAACGCCTTTTATCCCCTGCTTGCCGCCTTTGCACGGATGCGCAGACCACTGACGTCCGTGCAGGAGTTGTTCGGCGGAGCAGTGAACGCAATCCGATGCCTCTTCCCTCTCACCGAGGCGAAGTGGTAGTTGAGGCTCAGCGGACGGGTACTCGCTGACGGAGACCCGCATCTAGAGGCTGCCAAGAACCGCCTTTACTAAGTCACCGGAAACCCATCTGCGGAAACTGCTGCACCGAGGTGCCGCGGAGAGAGTCCAAGATGATCCGTCGAGGTGCCTCTCCGATGGTGGCGTGGGAAGTGACGGCCACGACGAAGCACCCCGCACTTTGTGCGGACAGGGTGCCGTTCTGGGAGTCCTCGATGGCGATGCATCGGAACGGATCGACGTTAAGACGATTCGCTGCGGTGAGGTAGGGCTCAGGATCGGGTTTGGGATTCGTGACGTCCTCGTCAGCGATGATCACGTCGAAGGAGCCGGCGGGCAAGGCCCCGACGACGGCGTGCGCGACAGCTCGTTGCCGGGCGGGGCGCTTGCGTGATCTACGCGACCGATTCGTTGGCCTGCCGTGACTGGACGTAAGTCTGAATTGCGCTGGTCTTCATGTACATGAAGGTTGAGCCGTCCTCCGACGCTCCCGCGGGCGACGGACGAAAGCCGAAGTTCTCTTGGTAGTACCGCACCAAACGATCGTTCTTGGCGTCCAGGCACAGGAAGGGGCTGGTGGTCCGCTCGACGACTTCGAGGTACTTGTCGAACGCTAAGTCCATCAACGCCAGCCCTGCATCTACACCCTTGATGGAATCGCACCGCGCGAAACGTCCGAGGAGCTGAGCGGCACAGCCGTTCTGGGTCATGACCCCCCGGTCCCTGGAGCGAACCTGCCCCACGCTGACGACGAAGCTCGACAGGGTGAAGTAAGCGCGGACGATCTGCTCAGGGCAGGCCAGCACATAGACCCTGGACAAATTGCGCTGTTGGTTCGTCAGGGCCCTGGTCTTCAACCAATCGTTGAGCTCAGGGCTCCTGGCGCAGTCGAACCTGCTGACGTCGTGCTCCTCCCCCAGCCGGGCAAGCGAAAGGGGGCCCATCTCCGAAACACCCATGCCAGGCTGTCAGGCGGAAATGCGAAGTCGGCGACGGGCAGCTGCAGCCCTCTCCCCGAGGCTTTCCGGGACCTCCATGGGCTGGTGCATCATCACCTGCAGTCCACTCCACGAAACCTGCGTGAATCGGCGGCTCGGAAGCTGGGCCTTGATGCCAACCTCGACCGTCCTGTCTGGAAGGGCGTACCGGGTGTCGGACTTCTTGAGGAAAAAGTCGACGATGTGGTCGGACGGGAGGGGCGCGCTCTTACCTCGCCGCCCTGGCGCATGCCAAGCCTGACGCCATGGCTGCTCGAGGTGCGTCATTTCCACGAGGTCGTACTGATTGTAGCGGCCATACGTTTCGAAGACGGCGTCAATCACTTCTGCTGCGTAGTCTTCCTGGACCTGAAGGCTCCGCTGCAGGTTGTCCTGCAGACCTTCCAGTGTGACGTGATCCTGCCCTGAATGGGCTGAGTACAGCTCGGAGACGATGGGGCCCTTCGGCAAGGCGAAGAAATTCTCCTTGAAGAGGCGTTCGCCCGTCAGGTGGGCAAACCACCCAAAGCTGTAGAAGGTGAGTTTCTGCAGCTTGAGTGCGCTTAAGCGGTTGCCGTTGGCGCGGGACAACAATGTCGCCGCAACATCAAAAGCGTCCATGCTTCGTCCCCCAGTACTACAAGTCAGCGACATTCGCCAACGCGATTATCCACACGCCTGTGCACAGAGTCTACACACGCCGGCGTGCGGCGCGGAAATAATGCCGTGCTCTGGCATCCGGAGCGAGTGCTCAGAACTGCTATGCCTGAAACGCTCGATTACCGGGACCGTGTGCCTTTTACCCCGGTTCCTGCCCACGTCTATCGGCCTACCTACAGCCGGGAGCCGTACGTCCGGCCCTCCTTCCCCGATGGCTCCACGAGGTACGGCAAGGTTGTTGCCTGGCAAGACGACATGGTGCGCTTCCACTGGCCCGAACGCCATGCCGACGACCGTCACACCAACGTCCAGGGACAGCCGTCGGGCGACATCCCCGGCGTCAAGTGCTTCCGTGCCGGGCCGGGGTCCGCCGGCTGCAGGTTACCCGGCGGGCCGGGCGGCGTCGCCGCGGATACCGGAATATCGGTCCCAGAACTCCTGCTCGTCCCGCCTCACGCCGCGAATCTCCCGGCGGGCGGCCGGGCGTCCGGGGACATGGGCGCCCGGCCAGCGACACATTCGGTGTTCCTTAGGTCTCCCACAGGTCCTCCTGGGCGAGGTCGATGACCCATTGGGGTGTTTTCCGGCCAAGACGGGAGTCGGTGGTGCATCTGAGGCGGGCAGCGGCGATCCTGATCCGCCGTTGCTGGGCCGCCTCCGTGGACCGTTTGCGTTCGAGTCGGCGAATACTCTCCTCCAGGCGCCGGGCATTGGCCGGGCCGGAGAGCAGGTAGTCCGTGGCGTCCTGCCCGTCCTGTTCCCGGCCGTGTCCGGCCCGGGCCAGCAGGGCCTCGATCACCGCGTCGTCTTCGGCCATGAAGGGATCCTCCCCTGCCCCCAGCGAGTGGGCCAGGTTGGCGGCGTACTGGAAGAAGCGCTGGTCGTGCCCGGTGCGTTTCCAGTCCTGGGCGACGAGGGCCAGGAGCAGGTCGATGCGCTTCCTGTCACGCTCCGGGAGCCCTTCAAGTGGATTATCTGTCACGCCTGCTCCTTAGTCCGATACCTGCCCGATCGCCACGGCTCATCCGGCCTGCCCGGGACAGCCTCTAGTCGAAGGCGCCCTGGATGTGGGCCTGGATGGCGTCCCGGACCGGTTCCGTGCCGGCCACGGCCAGCACATCGATCGGCCGGCCCCCCAAGACGCGCATTGTTACCCCGCACCCATTCCCAGGCTGCCTCCGGCGTGAATGCCTCCAGAAGCTCCCGGCAGAAAGCTTCAAGGTCCTCCGGGCCCGGCCCACGGCCGCCCAGCTCTGACCTGATGCGCGCAAATAGACCTGCGGCGGTCAAGCGAGGGACCTCGCCGGTCCCGCCGGGTCCGGGCAGCTGATCACGCTGCCCGGGATGGGCACCGTCCGGCGGTCCGGCCAGTGTGTCCTGCCAGATGGTAATGGACTCAACGAGGCCGGCGGTGTCGCCGGTCTCGGCGGCCAGGACGACCAAACCGACCAGCCAGGCTTGGTCGGCCGGCGGCAGCCGGTCCAGCCACGGCAGCGCCGTGCGGATCACCCCGGCAGTCCCGGCTAGGTGAACGGCCAGTTCCGAGGCCAGTTGCTCCGCCGGAGGCCGTCCAGGGGGCCTCTGATCTTGAGCTTCCACCCTGATCCTCCTCGGCTAGGCCGATGACTTGCCGCGGGCCGGTCTGCCCGGCCGTTCGTCGAGGGTACAGCGGAGGCGGGAGCGCCAGGAAGCAGCTTCGCGGTCGGGTCCGGGCTGGGCGCCGTATCGGGCACCGGGTACATGCAGGTCACCAACCCCGCCGGAACGGATCCTGCCCAGCAACGCGATCTCCATTGACGGCTTCGGTGCATAGCGCCCTTCGAGGGGTGAAAGACGGGTCGTGTAGCCCCGCAGGATGTTTGCTGCCGGGTCCATCCCCGAGTCAGCTTTCCTCGGGTTCGGGAACCAGCGGCTCGATTTTCAGCGCAGGCTGCCCCGTCCACACCAGTACGGCGTTGCCCCAGGAGATGTTCATGTCAAGGACGTCCACCCGGGTCGCTGAGCCATCCTGATGCGCGATGGTTGAGGTTTTCCGCTGGTGCCAGTGGCCGGAGAAGACATGTGCCGGCTTGAGTGCGTCGACGGCCTCCTGGAGCAGCAGCCGGGATACCCGGGCCTGTGCTTCAATCTCGGCTGACAGCTTCAGCCCCATTGTCATGGGCACTGCGGCCGGGACGTCGTGTGTCAGCAGGATGTTCACCCTCCCGTGGGCCACGAGCTTGGCCACGTCGTCGGGCTGGACCTGCTCGATACCGGGCCACCAGTCACGGCCCGGCCGCCGCCATTCGTAATCCACGGAGAACGCCCCGCCCAGGCCGCCGACGGTCAGGCCCTCGTAGTCGGTGCGGGCACCGCGGGGCAGGTACAGGATATGGGGTCGGACGCGCGCTAGGCCGTCCTCCTGTACGGGCAGTGCCCGAAGCTCGGTGTGGTTGTCGTGATTCCCGTCGACGAAGACCAGATCTATCCCGTTTTCGACGAGCCGCTGCTCGATGCGCCGGTCGAATTTGTACTTGTCCCGGCCCGGCCACAGCACGGCCAGGTCCCCGACGTGGAAGATTCGCTCCGCGCCGGCCTTGGCCGCCTGCCTGATGATGTGGGTGGCCCACACCGTATCCCCGTGCCAGTCGCCGGCCATTACGAAGGGCTTACCGGTCATCACTGAGGCCATTCAGATCGATGCCCGAATCGGCGGCCAGCTCCTCCAGCGTCCGGCTCCCCTCCGACCCAACGTACTTCCGGACGAGGTCGGCCAGTCTTCGGTCCTCCTCGTGGAGTCGGTATCCGTCCTCGACCTGCCGGGTGCCGCCCTTCAGGCGGCCCGCGTTGGCTGGCGAGGAGAGCAGGTATCCGGTGGCGTCCCGGCCGGAGCCCTGCCGGCTGGCGGCCTCCCAGTCTTCCCCGGCGTCCCCGAGGCGGGCGGCCAGCAGGCGGCCCAAGCGGTCGTCTTCGACATTCCAGGAATCCCTTGGGAGCCCCAGCCTGAAGGTCAGGTTCGAGACCTGCTGGAAGAACCGCTCGTCCGGGTGCCGGGCCCATTCGCGGCCGAGGAGCTCGAGGAGGAGAGGGATCCGGTCCGGGTCGCGGCCGCCGGGAAGGGCGGCAAATGGGTCAGCGGTCATGGCTGTGATCCTAACGGCGGTCTAAGATAGGTGAGCACGAAATGGCCTTCCGGCCGGCAGGAATCGTGAAGCGAAGCTCAGCGCCGGAGATCGGGGCCAAATACCCAGTCCACGATCTGCTTGATTTCGTCGGGGCTGGAGAGGAACCATTCGGCCCCCGGGGCGTCAACCAGCTGCTGGCCCCGGCAGTGGAGGATGGCGTGCAGGCCCTGTTCCAGTTTGCGGGGTGTGTCCGTTAGGCGTATGTAGGCGACCACCGGAGCCTCGGGCATGGCGGTGCCCTGCTGGTTGAACACGCGGATGCAGGAATTTCCGGTGGAAGTCATGCCGACTTTCACCGGCCATCGCGCTTCCTGCTTGCGGAGGGCCAGATCCTTGTAGCTGGGGAAATAGTAGACGTAGACGCATCCGGACCCTTGGCCCTCGCTGGTTCCTTCCTGTGCCACCTCAAGTTCCCCGCCCGCGAGGACACCAGGGCTAGGCTGCGGCCCGGCCAGGATGCTGACACCGGCCCGCCAGCGCCACCAGCCGGGTTTGCCCGCCGGCTCCAGCAGTCCCCTGTGCGCCAGGATGATCACGGCCTTCTTGATCAGGGTCCGGATGTCCGTCTCGGTGGGCGCCCCGCCCTTGGCCAGATGGTAGTCCCGTAGTTTTCCGAGCGCGGAGCGCCGGAACACCGGCTCCTGCACGAGGTTCCTGGCAAGGTCTGCCATGATGGTCGGCGTGAGCCGCCTGCCCTCGTGTTGGTATCCAAAGGGCCCTTCGCCGGCGCCGTCAGTCTGTTCCATGGCTCACCACATTTCCTTCCACTTGCTCTGCACCGGCCCCGGCGGCCGGTGCAGCCATGAACTGCCGTAGTCCACCTCCAGGCCGACGAGGAAGGGTTTCGGCAGGGTGCCGGTCAGCCGTTTGTATGCTGCGGCGACTGCGTCGACCACCTCGTAGACATGGCGCGCCCGGGTGACCAGGCCGGGGACTTCCGGTACCTCCACGGCCCGCCAGTCCCCGGGTCTCCGCACCCAGGCGGTCAGTTCCATGGGCGCCTCAGCCGTCCTCGAGCCGTACGATCGCAACCACCGGGGTGGTGTTGCGCAGGGTGGGTATGCCGTCCCGTCGCACGTCAATGACCAAGGTCCCGGGGTGGCCGAGCTGCAGCCGCCCGATGGACAGCAGGGGCAGGGTTTCCCCATCCCTCCTCAGATCGGCCACGGGGATCCGGGCGTAGTCTGCCGTGGCCTGGTCCCGGGCGGGCAGGCGGGTCAGGGTGCGCCGCCCCGGCGTCAGGTTTAGGAGGTAGACGGTGCCCGATGCGGTGGTCACCTGCCAGAAGCCCTCGTCGCGGTCGGTAAGGCGGTCGGTCAGTTCCACCATGTGGAGCAGGATCTGGAGGTCTTCCGGATCGCCCAACCCGTCGAGGTCCTCAACACAGTCGACCCCTATCCTGATGTCGGGCACGATCCGCTCCACGGCCTCCCGGAACCAGCGCAGCGTGTTCGCCGACACGGTCCACCCAGGGTTGGCGCGCACGATCAGGTACAGATCCACCGGCCCGACAAAGCGCCCTGTTGGGGGGCCTGCGACGAGCCAGACCCGGTCGAAGGCGATCTCCCGGCCCGCGCGCAGGATCCGTGCCAGCTGCTCAGCGCCGGGTTGAACCATAGCCGGTCCTTTTCCAGTTGATGCCGTTTCCCGGGACGCGAATAGTCCGACAGGCTGTCGGGCTATTTGTTCAGCCGGCTGTGGCACGCTGTCTCCGGTCCGTTCCGGGGGTGTCACCATTCCACGCCCCACGCCTGCTCCGCCACGTCCAGCAGCTTCTCCGGGTCACCCAGATAGTCCAGGCCGGTTTTCCCGCCGAAGTAGCCCGACGGGTCCGCGACCCAGCCCAACGCGTCCCGATCCGCCAGCCCCATCCGGTGGGCAATCTCCAGCAGCCGGCGCAGCGTGGCCAATGTTTCCTCGAGGCGGGCTGCGTCGCGGGCCACCTCGGCCTCGTGTCGGGATCGCCGAGGTGCTTAGCGTCAGGCCGGGAGATCTTCTCAATGAAGCGGTAGCCCCACCTGAGTAAGTCATGGCACATGCGGAGCCACCACCAGCAGATATTGGTTGGGAGAGTCGAGACTTCGCGCACTAAAGTCCGGATAACTTGCCTTCCACGAACCGAAACTGATCGACGGCGGCGGCGTGCAGAAGTTCGATGTCGTGATCGCCAATCCGCCCTTCAGCCTGCAGAACTGGGGCTCCGACACCTGGGCCAACGACCCCTACGGCCGCGTCGTCTGCGACGTCTCGCCGGCCAAGAACGGCGACTACGCCTGGATCCAGCACATGATCGCCTCCATGAAGGAGGACACCGGGCGGGGTCGTCATGCCCCACGGCGTCCTGTTCCGCGGCGGCAAGGAGGGCGCGATCCGGGAGTGCCTGGTTCGCAAGAACCTGCTCGAAGCCGTCATCGGCCTGCCGAACAACCTGTTCTACTCCACGTCCATCCCGGTGGCGCTGCTGATCTTCCGCAAGCACAAGCCGGCCGGGCGGGACAACAAGGTGCTGTTCATCGATGCGTCCAAGCGCTTCGTGCCCGGCAAGAACCAGAACACCATGTCCGAGGAGGACATCGAGGTCATCGACGCCGCCTACAGGCAGGGCGTGGACATCGACGGTGAAGACGGCCTCAGCCTGTGTCTGGTGGACCTGGCCGAGATCGAGAACAACGGGTACGACCCGAACATCGGCCGCTACGTCAGGAACGAGACCGTAGCCGAAGCCAACGTCGAAGAAACCCTCATTGCCTACCAGGAAGCCTGCGAACGGCTGAGCGTGGCCGAGGCCCTCCTGGCCGACAAGCTGAAGGCGGCCGGCTTTGACTTTTAACTGGGAGAGAGTGCTCCTCGGAGACTTGCTGACAAAGCGGACCGACTATACTCCGGTCAGCCCTGAGGCTGAATACGCTGTTGTCGGAGTCCAACGAAGCGGATGGGGTTTTGTTCGCCGTGAGCCAGTCCGGGGCGACAGCATGCAATTCAGCAAGCTTATGCAGTTGGAAGAGGGCAACCTCGTCTACCGGACTATAACCGCCTTCGAAGCGCCGTCTGCAGTCGTGGGTCCGGAATTCGCCGGGACATTCGTGACGCCGCAGGCCTTCCCAGTCTTTCGGTTTGATGCGAACCGCATCTTGCCCGAATTCATGTCCCTGATGACAACTTTCCCTGAGTTTCATGAGGCCATGTCGGAGCGATGCACCGGAACTGTGCTCAGGCGGAAAACACTCTTTGTCGCGGCATTTCAATCCATTCCCATCAACTTGCCGCCGCTGGACGAGCAGCAGCGCATCGTTGACCTGGTCAGCGCCCCGGTTTGGCAGCTCTACTGCATGGGTTTCCATTAGAGTGATTTTGTAGTGCGTGCCGTCGAGGGAGAAGAAAAGTGCCTAACTCCTTCCATGAGCCCGCGAAGGTCCTGCCGTCGCTAACTGGAAGGCCTGAATTCCGGCGAACTTCAGTCGGCTCAAAGAAGCATTTGTCAGTTCTCCGACCACTCAGACCACGGGTTCATTGGAATCGACTCTCGACTGTATCCCCGCGATCTGCCACGCTGGTTTTATCGGCCAGCAGCAGGAGAAGGGGTGTGCCATGGATCCGGTGACTTTGATAGTCGCGGCCCTGGCGGCGGGGGCAGCCAGAAGCGCCGAAGGCGTTGCGGAACAGAGCCTGAAGGACGCCTACGCCGGGTTGAAAAACCTGGTGAAAAAGTTCTTCAAGGACCGGCCGGCCGCCGAGATGGTGTTGGAAGAGCACGGGACGGATCCGGCCACGTATCAGGCTCCCTTGGAAAAGCAGGTGCGGGAGAGCGGAGCAGCGCAGGACGCCCAGGTGCTGGAGGCCGCAAAGAAGCTGCTCGCAGTGGCGGACCCCGAGGGAACCCGCGCCGGCGTCTACAACATTGGGACAATTAAGGCCGACCGCGGCGGCGTCGCGGCAGGCCACATCCAAGGCAACGTGCACGCGGGCTACCACCCAACTGGGGATAATAAGCCAAACCCCTCCTAGCGGGCCAGGACACCGGACCCGCCCCTGGCCCGCGCAGCACCAGGGGCCCTAAACCGCAGCCCATGTACACCGACATCGGCGCAATAGTCGCCAAGAATGACGCGACAGCCGTCGGTTTAGCAAGCCAAGTTGATGTCATTATGGGTCCCGGCGGACAGCTCCTTGTCGAAAAAGCCCAGATGCTGCTGCCAATCCGGCCGGTTACCTGGCCCGTGAAGCTGGGGGTACCGCCAAAGCAGGCAGCCGGGTTTCAGCCTCGGAAACAGGCCCAGGAAGTTCACGCCGCGTGGGGGGACAAGGGCGGGGACCGGGGACCGGGGGCTGCCCGGGCCGTGCTCATCACGGGCCCGGGTGGCGTGGGCAAAACACAGCTGGCGGTCAGCATCTTCGAGGATCCGGCCAATGCTGATGTGGATCTGCGGTTGTGGGTCCGGGCGGAATCCCGGACATCGGTGGTGACGGCCTTCGCCGAGGCCGCGGACCGTGTGCAGGCGCCGGTGCCGGAAGGTGCGGACGCCGACCAGAAGGCTGCGGCTTTTCTGAGCTGGCTCTCGGTCACCGACCGGTCCTGGCTCGTGGTGTTCGACAATGCCAATGATCCGGGGCAGCTGAGCGGGCTGTGGCCGGGAGGTCCAGGGCGGGTGCTTGCCACCACCTACCGCCGGGACGCCGCTTTGGTGATCGGGGCTGGCACCACCGTGCGGCTGGGCGTATTCACTCCCGAGGAGGCCTGGGCGTATATGGAGAGGCGCGTCCGGGACGCCGAGCGGAACGGGACGGGGACCGCCGCAGGTGTACTGGACGGGGCCGGGGAGCTGGCCCGGGATCTGGGGTTTCTGCCGGTGGCCTTGGCCCAGGCTGTCTCCGTCATCCTTCACCAAGCGATCCGTTCCAGCGACTATCTTGCGGATTTCACCGACCGTGCCAACCGTCTTGCGGAACTTTTTCCGGACCGCCTGCCCGCCGACGAGTACGAGCGCACGGTGGCCACCACCTGGTCTCTGGCCATGGAGCAGGCCGGCACGCTGCCCCCGGCGGGGCTGGCCAACCGCATGGTCCGACTGGCGGCCGTGACGGATCCCGCCGGGGCCCCCGAGGCGATGTTCCTGGCCGAACCCTCCCTGATCTTCCTGGCCGGCGCTCCTCCTCCGAAGGAATCCGGGGATGTCTCCTCCTCTTCGGTGAGCGCCGCCCAAGCCCGCTCGGCGTTACGGGACCTGCACTCCCTGTCCCTGATCGAGCACCAGTCCGGCTCCCCGGCGACCGTGCGGATGCACGCCTTGACCCAGCGGGCCGTCCGCGAGTCGATAACGGCACCGGAGTTCGAGGACGCAGTCCAAGTGGCTGCGGACTCCTTGGACGCGGTGTGGACGGCCAGCGAGCGGGACGCGCTGGCCTTGCTGCTGGCCAACACCGAGCACCTGATCAGCGCAGCTAACGATGCGCTCTGGAATGACCGGCCTCACGCTCTGCTCGATCGGGCAGGGCAGAGCATGCTTGACGCGGGAATGGTTGCCGCCGCCACCCGGCACTATAAATGGCTATCCGAGGAGGCCACAAACCGGATAGGCCCCGACCACCCACACACCCTGACCGTCCGCAACAACCTCGCCCTCGCCTACCAGGAGGCCGGAAACCCCACCCGGGCCATCGAACTGCTCAACCAAACCCTCACCGACCGGGAACGGGTACTGGGGACGGACCACCCACACACCCTGACCTCCCGCAACAACCTTGCCAGCGCCTACCAGGAGGCCGGAAACCCCACCCGGGCCATCGAACTGCTCAACCAAACCCTCACCGACGCGGAACGGGTACTGGGGACGGACCACCCACACACCCTGACCGTCCGCAACAACCTGGCCCTCGCCTACCAGGAGGCCGGAAACCCCACCCGGGCCACCGAACTGTACGAACAAACCCTCACCGACACGGAGCGGGTGCTGGGGACGGACCAACCCGACACCCTGACCGTCCGCAACAACCTGGCCCTCGCCTACCAGGAGGCCGGAAACCCCACCCGGGCCACCGAACTGCTCAACCAAACCCTCACCGACCGGGAGCGGGTGCTGGGGACGGACCACCCACACACCCTGACCGTCCGCAACAACCTCGCCAGCGCCTACCAGGAGGCCGGAAACCCCACCCGGGCCATCGAACTGTACGAACAACTCCTCACCGACGCGGAACGGGTACTGGGGACGGACCACCCACACACCCTGACCGTCCGCAACAACCTTGCCAGCGCCTACCAGGAGGCCGGAAACCCCACCCGGGCCACCGAACTGTACGAACAAACCCTCACCGACCGGGAGCGGGTGCTGGGGACGGACCACCCACACACCCTGACCGTCCGCAACAACCTTGCCAGCGCCTACCGGGAGGCCGGAAACCCTACCCGGGCCATCGAACTGCTCAACCAAACCCTCACCGACGCGGAACGGGTACTGGGGACGGACCACCCACACACCCTGACCGTCCGCAACAACCTCGCCCTCGCCTACAAGGAGGCCGGAAACCCCACCCGGGCCACCGAACTGTACGAACAACTCCTCACCGACGCGGAACGGGTACTGGGGACGGACCACCCACACACCCTGACCGTCCGCAACAACCTTGCCAGCGCCTACCGGGAGGCCGGAAACTTAAACAAGGGGCTGCTGCCGAGAGTTTTGTTGATCCTGGCCGTTGTATGCGCGGCCACAGTGTCGGGCTGCCTTATCCTGACCGGCTTGGATCTGTCTATTGGCAGGCCAGTGTCCAGTGATCTGTTTATCGGTGGGCTGATTGGGATGCTTGCAGCTGTCTTCTGGGTTTCGTACATTCGATCCCGGCGCCGCAGACCGGGAGGTGGCCCCCGCTAGCTTTGGCTAGCTGGTCGGGTTCGTCATTCGGCGGCTGCTCATCGCGCTCCTTCCCGTTTGATTTACCGTTCGGGCTTCGGCTTGACCCATAAGCGGTCAACCATTGACGCAACGGCCGAACGACTAGGAATACAGTGACGGGAAGGGTCCAGACAGACGAAAGCCGGGAATCGCGGAGCTCTGTGACGGCGGGTCCGGACCCCTAGCCGGCCGCGCAGCGGATGCCCGAAGTGCTTTGTTCCCAACCGGCCGTGACCTGCCGATGCCGGGAACGGCAATGGCAGGATGGGCTCCACAATGGGCAGACGACCGCATGGGGCCTGACCCGGAATGCGTGCTGATGTATCGGCCGGACTGAGCCGGGGCCGGATCGCGAACCTTGTCCGGGCACCGGTACGGACCGTGGCTCGCCACCCGGCCATCGCCCGGACCCGGACTCTGGACCGGAGGATTCCGCCGGGGTGGACGCCCTTCCGAAGATGACGCCGAGGGGCTGCAGCGAATGGACCAGTTCATCGTGATGGTGCAGTCCGAGGGTCGCCATCCCTCATTGAAGTCCGCACAACCCGCCAAAAGGGTTGGCGAGTGGCTGCAGCGCTGGCGCGGGGGCGCAGCCGAAGGACATCTGGCTCGTGCGTTCCGGGACGGACTGGCATCACTTCCGCGCTGGCAGGAGCGGGACTGGCCACAGCCGACGAGACCCGGTGGCGGCGCCGCCTCGCCGAACTGGCCAAATACCGGCGGCCGGAAACGACTGGGAGAATCGGAGCCTGCTGCCCAGTCGGGTGTCTGGACGGTGACGTCCCGGCGTTCCACGATGGCCAACTGCACCTGCTCGTCCACCTCGGGTCGGGCCATGATGGCGGCGAGCAGGTCAGCGCTGAGGTCGGGACGGGTGACGGCGGTGACCTGCGCGAGCCAGTCACCGCCGAGCGCCAGCCGTTCGACATCGTCCGGGTCGTAGTTCATGGCATGAGGCTAACGGTGCAGCAGACCGCCTCGGTATCCTGGACAGCGAAGCACCCCCGGCCGCCGGTTCCGGCCGTGCGGCTTGGAGGCCTGACGCTGCGCCAACGCTGATCGTTAGCGTGGCTGGTCCCGTTGATCCGGTGACTACTGTCATTGATCGCCTCGGGTCTACCCGGAGTGGGCTCCGTCATCAGTCGGCTTCGAACTGGTCCTGGGCCGCTGCCAGCAGTCTCTCGGGCTCCTCCAGGTGGTCCACCGGCCGGTCCGCCTCGTGGAAGTACGTCGACGGGGCGCACAGCCACAGCACGACGTCCTCGGGCGGCCAGCCGTTCTCTCCGGCCAGGGCGATCAGCGGCTCAATGACCCTGCGGACGGTGCCGCGATCGCGGTCGAACTGGAATCCCGGGTAGCGGTAGGTGTTCCCGCGGGCCACACCCAGGATCTTCCCGGCCCGGCGCTTCTTTGAGGCGAGGTTCCGGTTCTCCGCGCTGCGGCCGAGCAGCTCGGCGACCTGGCCGCTGCTGAGGAGTCCGAACTCACTCTCGATGCGCTTCCAGGCGTTGGTGCATGCCTGGAGGCTGCGGGCCAGCTGGGGCGAGACGGGTGCAGTGTCGAAGAGCTTCATGACTCCAGGCTCCTGTCGTGGTTCCGTTCGTGTCCATAAAGACTTCGGGGCCGGGACCGTGACGGCGGAGTGCTGCCCGGGCCCCTAAAGGTCCTGCCGGGCCAGATCGATCACCCACTGCGGGGTCTCCTTGCCGAGACGGGAGTCGGTGATGCACCTGAGGCGGGCAGCCCTGATGCGGATCCTGCGCCGCACGGCCTCACCCCGCGCCCGGCCCCGTTCGAGCCGGCGGATGCTTTCCAGCAGGTGCCGAGCATTGGCCGGACTGGACAACAGGTAGTCCGTGGCATCCTGTCCGTCCTGTCCGCTGGCGTCTGCGATCCGGGCCAGCAGGGCCTCGATCACGACGTCATCCTCGACCATGAAGGGATCCTCCCCGGCGCCAAGGTCGTGGGCCAGGTTGGCCACATACTGGAAGAAATGCAGGTCAATCCCGGTGCGTTTCCAGTCCTGCGCCACGAGTGCCAGGAGCAGGTCGATGCGCTTCTCCGGCCGTTCCAAGAGCCCGTCGAACGGATTGTCTGTCATGCCTGCTCCTTTTGTCTGTCGCCGGCCAGGTCACCGCGGTTCATCCTGCCGGGCAGCCGGATGCCTTTATTCGAAGGCGCCCTGGAGGTAGGTCCGGATGGCATCCCGGACCGGGTCCGTGCCGGCGACGGCCAGCACATCCAGGGGCCGGGCTCCGAGGTGCGGTTCGTAGCCCTGCAGCCAGAGCCAGGCCGCGTCCGGGGTGAACGCCGCCAGAAGCTCCCCGCACAGGACCGCCAGGTCCTCCGAGTCCGGTCCGCGGCCGCCCAGCTCGGACCTGATGCGCGCATACAGGCCCGTCGCTGTCAGGGGCCGGATCCCGCCGGTGGCCTGCGGCCCGGGCAGTACTTCCTCCCGTCCGGGAAGGCCGTCGAACGGATTCCCGGTCATGTCTTCTCCTTCTGGACCGTAGCGGCCAGGGGTTGCCGCAGACTTTACCGCCGCCTTTTAGCGCCGAGGACCGGGGCCGAACAGCCAGTCCACGATCGCCTTGATCTCATCGGGGCTGGAGAGGAACCATTCGGCACCGGGGGCATCATCCAGCTGCAGGCCTCTGCAGGAGAGGATGGCATGCAGGGTCTGTTCCAATTTCCGGGGCGTGTCCGTCTGCCGGGCGTAGGCAATCACGGGGGCTTCGGGCATGACGGTGCCCTGCTGGTTCGACACCCGGATATGGGAATCGCTTGCAGACGTCATCCCGACTTTCACCGGCCACCGTGCCTCCTTCCTGAAGCCGGCCAGTTCCTTGTAGCCGGGGAAGTAGTACACGTAGACGCACCCGGACCCCTCGCCCTCATTGGTTCCTTCAGTGGCCACTTCGAGTTCCCCGGCGGCAAGGTCTGTCCCGGGTTCAGGGCCGATCTGCAGGCCGGCCGGGACGTCCGGCCCTTCCCGCCACCGCCACCAGCCGTAGATGCCGGCCCCCTCGATCAGCCCGGCACGCGCCAGTATGGTCGCGGCCTTCCGGACCAGCGAGGTGAGGCTGGTATCGGTGGGCGCTCCGCCCCGTGCCAGATGGTACTCCTGTGCTTTCCCCAGCGCACCGCGGCGGAACACCGGCTCTGTCACGACGTTCCGGGCAAGGCCGGCCATGACCCTGGGCGTGAGGCGCACGCCCTCGTATCGGTACCGGGACGGCACTTCGCCGCCGATGTCAGCCTGCCTCATGACACCCCTTCCCGCAGAAGCCTTCCCTGCAGTAACAGCGACCCCCATGCGGGGTTCCGCCCGTCGGAAGCGGCGGACTACGGCTGTACCGCAAAGCCCTCAGCCCGCTTATCCGGACCTGACCGCGGGCGGTTCGTCCCACCCGGTCGTGTAGCGCTGTATGTGGCCGGATGGCGCCGGATATGGTCGTCTAGGGACTGCGTGATCTGCCCTGCGGCGGGAGTGAAGCCTGCAATCGCCGGCGTCTGCCCCGGGATCTGCCCGCCGGTCACCACATTTCCTTCCACCTGCTGCGGACGGGCCAGGGCGGCCGGTGCAGCCACGAGTTGCCGTAGTCCACCTCGAGCGCGACCAGGAAGGGTTCGGGCAGTGCGCCGGTCAGCCGCTCATACTCTGCCGCGACCGCATCGACCACCTCGCAGACATGGCGCGCCCGGGTGACCAGGCCGGGGACTTCCGGTACTTCCACGGCCCACCAGTCACCGGACCGGTGCACGTGAGCGGTCAGTTCCATGGGCTTCCTATGCCTCCTCGAGCCGTTCGATCGAAACCACCGGGGTGGTGCCGCGCACGGTGGGAATGCCGTCCCGGCGCACGTCGATGACCAGGGCACCGGGCCGGCCGAGCTGCAGTTGCCCGATGGCCAGCAGGGGCAGCGTTTCGCCGTCGCGCCGCAGGTCGGCCGCCGGAATCCGGGCGTAGCCTGCCTGCGGCCGGTCCCGGCCGGGCAGGCGGGTCAGGGTGCGCCGGCCCGGGGTGAGGTCCAGGACATAGACCGTGCCGGAGGCTGTGGTGACCCGCCAGAGGCCCTCCTCGCGGTCGGTGAGGCGGTCGGTCAGCTCCACCATGGTCAGCAGGACCTGGAGGTCTTCCGGATCGCCCATCCCGTCGAGATCCTCAATACGGTCCACCCCCACCCGGACAGCGGGCATGATCTGCTCCGCGGTATCGCGGAATCGGCACAGCGCATCCTCCGGGACGGCAAGGCCTTCGTCGCAGGCTACGAGCAGGTACAGATCCACCGGCCCGCTTATACGCCTGAGCATGGGTTCAGGAATGATCCATACACGGTCGATGCCGGTGTCCCGGGCGGCGCGCAGGACCTGCACAAGTTGCACATCGCCGGGTCCGACCACAGCCGGCTTCCTTCCCGTTGGTGCCACCTTCTGAGGCACGAATTGTCCAACAGCGTGCCGGACAATTCGTGCCACAGGCTGTGGCAGAAAGTCACCGGCTCGTTCTCGAGGTCTCACCATTCCACTCCCCACGCCTGCTGCGCCACGTCCAGCAGCTTCTCCGGGTCTCCCAGATAGTCCAGGCCGGTTTTGCCGCCGAAGTAGCCCGACGGGTCCGCGACCCAGCCCAACGCGTCCCGATCCGCCAGCCCCATCCGGTGGGCAATCTCCAGCAGCCGGCGCAGCGTGGCCAATGTTTCCTCGAGGCGGGCTGCGTCGCGGGCCACCTCGGCCTCGTGCCGGGCCTGCTGTTTCCGCAGCGCCCGGCGCTGGGACCGCCTGAGCTTTGCTTCCCGGAGACTGACGGTGTCCGTCTGCTCCGAGTCGTTCCCGTCCGGTGCAGGGGCCCGCAGCGGCATATCGAGTCGGTCCGCCTCATCTCCGGAGAACCAGGGCATGACCCGGCCCCGGCGGTTGCCCCAGATGTCGATGGCCTCGGCCAAAGGCGTGGTGTCATCCGTCCGGGAGACCTCCCGGGCCAGGAACAGCAGCTCCCCGACCAGCTCGTACCTCTCCGTGGTCTCCAGCTGGTCCATCCCGGGCAGGCTGGCCTCGATCAACTCCACGACCCCGGATGCAGCCAGCGGTCCAACCAGCCGGGCTGCCAGCCTGCGGGGAGTTGCTGAGCTGCTCATTGTTCCGGATCGCGGATCGGCCGCCCAGCCCTGATTGTGCCCGGCGGCCAAAGCTGCGCAATGGTTCCGTGCGCGAGATCCAGATGGATGCTGACCTGTCCCATAACCGACCTCCAGGCTGCGGTGGCGGTGTTCACCACATGAGGCGCACTCTGGGACGAGCATCACGTCCGCAGCTTAAAAATCCATATATATAGGGTCGATTGTATTAGGCCATATTGACATGTTCAATACATGCCCTGGACCAAGCAACACTCGCTCCAACTTGGACTACGCATCCGAGAGCTCAGACGGCTGAACGGTCTAACGCAGGAATCCCTGGCGCACCGTGCGGGGATCACCAAGAACCAAATGCAGCTGATAGAGGCAGGCCGGGGATCCCCTGGAGACCCCCTACCCGGTTCCAATCCCAGGACATCAACTCTTGTCGGGATCGCCGAGGTGCTTAGCGTCAGGCCGGGAGATCTTCTCAATGAAGCGGTAGCCCCACCTGAGTAAGTCATGGCACATGCGGAGCCACCACCAGCAGATATTGGTTGGGAGAGTCGAGACTTCGCGCACTAAAGTCCGGATAACTTTCCGATGTTCCGCGAGCCCGAGTGCAGGGTGAGCCAGACGGCGCCGACCTCGTCCACGCACACCTCAATGAAATGGTTGCCGCCGCCGAGCGTTCCCAGCTGGGCGAGCGCGCGGGACTCGAGTTTCCGGACGGCGGGGTGCAGGTCCTTGAACCTGCCCCAGAAGTTCTTCATCCCCGCCTCCAGTCCCAGCCGCCTCAGGTCCACGTCCTGCTTGTGGGCGTTGAAGCCGACCGGGATGGCGGCCTCGATGGCCAGCCGGAGCCGGTGCAGCCCGTCCAGGTCGTGCTCGGTCAGGGAGGTCTTCACGGCGGAGACGCCGCAGCCGATATCGACGCCGACGGCGGACGGGGAGACCGCCTGCTTCATCGCGATGACGGAGCCGACCGTCGCCCCCTTGCCCAGATGGACGTCGGGCATGACACGGACGCCGTGGACCCAGTCCAGGGAGGCGATGTTGCGCAACTGCTGCAGCGCGGCCGGCTCGACGTCGTGCTCGTGCGCCCAGAGGTGGACGGGATGCTTGGTGCCCTGGAGGATGACAGGGAAAGACATCGGTCCCCTACCTTTCGTTCGCCGGCTCCGGACCAGTGCTTTGCTTCCGAGCCTCGCAAGGTGTTCACGGTCCGCCGGAGTTCAACGCCTCCCCCACCGGATTCATTCCGGCGGTCCTGCCCGCAGCGAAGGCCGCGGCTGTCATTCTCCGAAGTCGTCTGTGCAACTCCAGCTCCCAAAAGGAGCAGCTCACGCTGCCCGCAAGGGGAAGTTCCCCAGGGCCCGGCTGCCCGGGGATGCCCGGTCAGCTAACGCCTGGGCCGGCGCCGGAATGTGCTCCCGGTGCAGGCGCCCCGTCTTGTTTCCGCGCTGCGGTGTCGAGGGCTTCCAGCACCCGGGCGTTGTTGGCCGCGTCCGCGAGATCGTAGCGGAGCGGCGTACCGTTTAGGACGCTGTCGGCGAAGTGTTCGCCCATCCGGACGAAGTGGTTTTCGCCCGTGACCTTGTGGTAGATGGTGTCCTGCCCGAAGTGATGCTCCTCCAGGACCGAATCCTCCTCCAGGAGCCCAAAAGGATTGTCCAAGTAAAGCCGGCCCTCCGTGCCCGTGAGTTCCAAAAAGTTGCGGCGCTCGAGGTTCACTCCCGTATCAAAAAGCGCGGTGGCGCCGCCGGGAAAGCGCAGCATGCCCGCAATGCTGGTGTCGATCCGGCCGCCGTCGTTGGCGTCGCGGTAATTGCCAAAGGCCGCAACGTGAGCCGGCTCCTGCGCGGTGACCATCCGGCTCACGTTGACGCAGTAGCACCCCGTATCGAATAGCGCGCCCCCGCCGAGCCCGGCATACCAGCGGATGTTGTCCTCCCCACCCGCGTCGAAGGAGTGAGCGACGTGGACAAATGTCAATTGGCCCACCGCACCGGCCGCGAGCAGCTCCTGCAGCTTCTCGAAACGCGGGTGGAAACGGTACATGAAGCCTTCCAAGACTTTGAGCCCGGTCTCGCCTGCCTTCCGCGCAATCTCCTCGCACTCGGCGGCGCTCATCGCCAGAGGTTTTTCACACAGGACGTGCTTGCCTGCATCCAGGGATTTTAGAATCCACTCGAGGTGCAGTGCGTTCGGCAGCGGAATGTAGACAGCATCGATGTCCGGGGACGCGAGCAGTGCCTCATAAGAGCCAAACGCCTGCGGGACGCCGTGCTTGTCGGCGTACTCCCTGGCCTTTTCCTCGGTGCGGGAAGCGATCCCTTCGACCTCGCCGTTTTTCGTTTCCTGCAGCGCCGGAATTGTCTTGCGGACGATGCGGGCGCCACCCAGGACGCCCCAACGCAATTTCCCGCTCATTGAACTCTCCTTTTTCTCAACCTACCCCGCCCGAGAAGGGTTCTGCGCCTCCTGCACCCGCGCCATGCCCTTCGCCCAGCGTTTCATCCACTCGATGTGCGGCCTCAGTGTCCGGCCGAACACCTCACTCGATATTCAAAAGCCGAGGATACCGTCGAATCGAAAGCGCACAATCCACCATCGCCGGGCCTTCTTTGGGCTACGCCGCCGGGCTTCCCACGCCCGGATCGAAATCCCGGACTACCAGACTCCCGCAGTACCGGAGCAAAGTTCCGGCAAAAGCCCGGCCAAAGCAGACCTTCATATGCGGGGGCTCTCCGCGTCCGGACCACGTCCCGGTCCCCGCTCTACGTCTTTGGGCCGGCGATCCTGCCCGTTGCCGAGACGGAGGCCGGAACCGCCGGCTGCTTTACGCCCGCTTCAGCGCCGTCCGGGCGATCCACAGCTCGGCCAGGTCGCGGGTGTTCTTCAGGCTCCGGCCGGTGAGTTTCTCGATCCGCTGCAGCCGGTACCCCAGCGTCTGCCGGTGGATGCCCAACTGCGCCGCGGCAGCCGTCCAGTTGCGGTCGTGATCCAGGTAGCTGCACAGCGTCTCCACCAGCACCGAGGCCTCCCCGTCCCGGTCCATGAGCGGTCCGAGCACCCGGTGGATCACCTCGTGCGCCTCGCCCTCCGAGCGCGGCAGCACGGAGAACTCCGCGTCGTTGTAGCGGATCACCCCCTGCGCGGTATCCCGCACGGTGCCGAGCGCCCACTGCGCGTTCAGCGCCGCCTCGCGCAGCCCGCCGAGGCCCTCGAACGGATCCGACACTCCCACCCGCTTGCCGTGCAGCAGCAGCGCGGCGCACGCGGCGTCGACGTCGCGGGTGGCCAGGCAGGTGACCAGGTAGCCGCGGCGAAGCACCGAGCCGTGGACGATGCCGGCCAGGGACAGGGCCTCGCCGAGCAGCCCGTTGTCGCCGTCGACGGTGACCAGCACGGTCAGGTCCGCGGTGTCCAGGCCCAGCTCCGCGGCCTCGGCCTCCAGCCTGGTCAGGTTCGCATCCCCGGCGTAGACGGCGGCGACGACACCGGCGCCCTTGGCGCCGTCGGCGAGCGCCCGGGCGGCGCGCCGGTCCGCTTCCACGGAAACGGCCTGGCCGAGGTGGACCACAGTGAAGGCGTCCAGCATGGAGCCGTGGCTTTCGTCTACCACCAGCAGGGTGCGGCGCCGGCTGGGCACGCTCCAGACGCTGAACCGGTCCTCGCCCACCGCCCCGAGCCGGACGGTGCCCGCGCCCGGGGCCGTTCCGGCGAGCCCGGCCAGTGCCTGGACGGTCTCCGGATCCAGGGTCAGGGAGCCGGGCAGCAGCACCGCATTGGTCGCGGTGTCCAGCACGGCCATGCGCACGTTGAAGACGCGCTCCAGGTTCTGCAGGAACTCCTCCGGCGCGCCGGTGTCCTTGATCAGCGCGTGGTAGAGGCGGCTCAGGGTCAGCACCTGCTGGGTCTGCGTCGTGGAGTTCGCCGCGGCCACGGTGCGGCCGATGACGGCGAAGGGCACCGTGTGCGCGGTGAGCATGACCGGGAAACCGAGCCTATCCGCCTCGGCGAGCATGCCCGGGGTGATTTCGGGTGCCATCTGGTCATCCCCGACGGTGACGCCGGCCAGCTGGGCCTGGTGCAGGCGGCGGATGAACTCGACCTGATCTGCCTCGCCCGGCGGGATGCACAGCCCGATGGTCATGAGCAGTTCGTTCGGGCCAAGCCAGCGCTCCGGGGAGGGCATCTCGCAGCTGTGCGCCCAGAGCACCACGCGGTCCAGCCCGTCCGCGCCGGCCAACAGCGAGGTGCCGAGTGCTTCCATGCCGACCAGGTTGCGCACGCGCAGGCTCTCACTCATACCCAGACTGTACCGCAGCACGAAAAGTAAAAGGTACCTGTACTGCAGACCGATAGTGCGGGTGCTCACACCCACGTACTGTCGATGCAGCAAATTACCCGCAACGAGCCGTCAAAGGAGACCTGTTGAGCTCGCTGAACATCATGGACGAGGCCCCGGTCTCGAAGTTCCACCGCAAACTCCTCATTGCCTGCTGCGGCGGGCCGTTCCTGGATGGCTACGTGCTCAGCCTGATCGGCGTCGCCCTGGTCGGGCTCACCGCCGATCTGCAGGTCGGCCCGGTCGAGGCCGGACTCATCGGCGCCTCCTCGCTGATCGGCATCTTCTTCGGCGCGACGATCTTCGGTGCCCTGACGGACAAGATCGGCCGCGAGAAGATGTACGCGCTGGACCTGACCGTGCTGGTCCTGGCCTGCTTCCTGGCCACCTTCGTCACCGATGCCTGGCAGCTGATCGCGCTGCGCTTCATCCTCGGCCTGGCCATCGGCGCCGACTACCCGATCGCCACCTCGCTGCTGACCGAGTTCACCCCGAGCAAGAAGCGCGGCTTCATGATCGGCCTGACCGGGATCTCCTGGAGCCTGGGCGCCATGCTCGCCTTCGCCGTCGGCTGGGCCATGGTCGAACTCTCCGGCGGCTACGGGCTGTGGCGCTGGATGCTGCTCAGCGGCGCCATCCTGGGCGTGATCGTGGTGCTCGCCCGCCGCGGCATCCCCGAATCCCCGCGCTGGCTGCTGAACAAGGGCCGGATCACCGAGGCCGAGGACGTCATCGAGCAGGTCTACGGCAAGCGGCTGGACCTCTCCGCCGTCCACCCGGCCGAGGAGCCGGCCGCCCTCTCCGGCACGGCCGCGTTCCGGATGCTGCTGCGCGGCGGCTACCTGAAGCGGACCATCATGTGCGGGGCCCTCTACTTCGCCCAGATCACCCCGCAGTATGCGCTCTACACCTTCGGCCCGGCCATCCTGCTCGCCTTCGGCCTGGCCGGCGGCAGCCTGGACATCGTCGGCTCCGCCGTCATCAGCGGCCTGTTCGTGCTTGGCAACCTGCCCGCGCTGAAGCTGATGGACAGCTGGGGCCGGCGCCCCATGACCGTGGTGTCCCTGGGCCTGATGGCCCTGCCGCTGATCGCCCTGTGGCTCTTCCCCGCCGGCCCGGCCTGGTTCGTGATCCTGGCCTTCTGCTTCTACGCCTTCACCTCCGGCGGCCCCAGCCTGCTCGAATGGGTCTACCCGAACGAGCTGTTCCCCACCGAGATCCGGGCCACCGCCGTCGGGCTCGCCGTCGGCATCAGCCGGATCGGCGCCGCCACCGGCACCTACCTGCTGCCGATCGGCCTGGCCTCCATCGGCGTCGGCCCCACTATGCTCATCGGCGCCATCATCACCGTCGCCGGCTTCCTGGTCTGCCTGGCCTGGGCCCCGGAGACCAAAGGCCAGTCCCTGGAAGCCACGTCGTCCCTGCCCTCCCCGCGGTCCCGGCAGTTCACCGCCAGCCACTGATCCCCCTGAATAAGAGAGAACCATGCACAACCCCCAGCCCCACTCCCCCACCGTTGCCGTCCTCGGCGCCGGCTTCGCCGGACTCGCCGCCGCCACCGCCCTGGCCGACGCCGGCGTCGACGTCACCGTGTTCGAGGCCCGCGACCGCGTCGGCGGGCGGGTCTGGTCCGAGCAGCTGGACCACCCCGCCGGCCCCGTCACCATCGAGCGCGGCGCCGAATTCGTGCTCACCGGCTACGAACGGCTGACCACCCTGTGCGGGCGCTTCGGCCTCACCCTGAGCGAAACCGGCATGAGCTACTACATCCGCGAAACCTATGAATACCCGGACATCACCACCGGACAGCTGGCCGAAGCCGGCCGGCGCGCGGCCGAGATGGCCGGCGCCTCCGGGGTCAGCGCCGGCGAGTTGCTTCAGCGGCTGGAGGTCGACGACGACGTGCGCGAGTGCCTGAGCGCCCGGGTGGAAATCTCCGCCGCCAGCGCGGCCGGGACCGTCAATGCCTCCGTGCTGCGCAATGTCTCCTCCTTCGAGGAAGTGCCCAGCTGGCGCATCGGCGAAGGCAACCAGGCCCTGGCCCTGGCCATGCACCGGTTCCTCGGCGACCGGGTCCGGCTGCAGGCCCCCGTGCAGGCGGTGCGGCAGACGGCCGACGGCGTGCGCGTGGTGACCGCCGCCGGCACCTTTGAGTACGACGCCGTAATCGTCGCCCTGCCGCTCGGGGTCCTCACCGGCGGGGGCGTGGAGGTCGACCTGCCGGCCTGGAAGCGGGAAGCCTTCGGCAGGCTCACCCAGGGCCATGCCGCCAAGCTGCACCTGCTGCTGGACGCCAAACCGGAGACCAGCGCCATCATGAGCGTGCACAACCGGTTCTGGACCTGGACCGCCCGCCGGCTCGGTGGCGTTGTCCCGCCCGTGATCAGCTGCTTCGCCGGCTCCCCCGGCGCACTGGACCGCATTGACGTGACGCAGGGGCCGGAGACCTGGGCCGAGCTGGTGCGGAAAATGCGCACCGACCTGGACATCGCCGACGCCGAACCGGTGCTGTCCACCTGGACCGAGGACCCGCTGGCCCGTGGCGCCTACGCCGAACCCGGACCCGCCTGGCAGGACACCGACCTGGACCTGCTGCGCAAGCCGGTGGGCGGCCTGTACTTCGCCGGCGAATACGCCGGGGACGAGTTTATCGGCCTGATGGAAGGCGCCCTGCGCAGCGGCGAACACGCCGCCCGGCAGGTCGCAGACCGTCTCAACTGACCCCTCTCAATACGTAATACGAAAGGAACACCCCTCATGGCAGCCGAAACCACCATCGAAACCCTGCACGGACCGTGGCCCTGGGCCAAGGACGCCCAGTACGCCCAGGCCGTGCGCATCGGGGACACCATCCTCACCGGCGGGCAGGGCGGCTTCACCGAGGACGGCAACCTCGTCAGTACCGACACCGCCGAGCAGACCCGCCAGACCTTCCGCAACCTCCAGGCCGTGCTCGCCCAGTTCGGCGAGACCCTGGACGCCGTCGCCGCCATGACCGTCTACATCGCCGACCCGGCCGACTACGAGGTGTTCAAGCAGGTGCGCTCCGAATTCCTCTCCCATCCGTTCCCCGCTTCCACGGCCGTCGGCGCCGGGACGCTGCTGGTCGAGGGCATGAAGGTCGAGATCCAGGCGACGGCCGTGGCGGGCGGGAAGCGACGGTAGGCAGGGACGGCTTATCGTCCGCGTTTGACCGGGGCCAGCACCGGTGAAGAGTCCTGCCGACGCAGTTCGGCGGGACTCTTCACGTTCCGGGCGCGTAGTGTCCGAGGCTGTGGCAGCGTACGCCCCAGCGCTCGTTGGAGGCGCCCCTCAGCCGGAATTCAGACGGCGCGCGCCACACCGCCGTCGACGCGGATGTTCTGGCCCGTCATGTAACTCGAATCATCGCCGGCAAGGAACCGTACCACCTTGGCAATCTCCTCGGCGCTCGCCGCACGGCGCAGCGGGATCCGCTGCGTCCACTCGGGCGGGACCGTGCCCGGATCCTCCTTGGTGAACCCCGGCAGCACGTTGTTCATGCGGATCCCCGCCGGCCCGTACTCGTCCGTGTAGAGCTTGGTGAACGAGGCCAGCGCCGCACGGAACGTCGCCGACACCGGATAGCGCGGGTTCGGCTCGAACGGCGAGCTCGTCGAAATATTGATGATCGACCCGCCGCCGGCGGCCTCGAAGTGCGGTGTGATGATGCGCGACATCCGGATCACGTTCATCAGGTAGGCGTTCATGCCGTCCTCCCAGTCCGCATCCGTCAGCTCGAGCACCGGGCCCGAGGCCGCGTGCCCGGACCCGTTGACCACGGTATCGACGCGGCCGAACTCGGACAGCGCCAGATCGACGACCGCCTGCAGGTCCTCGGCCGAACGGTTCGAGCCGTCCAGGCCCACGCCGCCGCACTCCTGGGCGAGCGCCCGTGCCCTCCCGGAGGGCGAGAGCGCCGCGATGCGGTAGCCGTGGGCAGCCAGTTCGCGTACGACGGCGGCGCCGATGCCCGAGCCGCCCGCAATGACCACGGCCGCCTTGTGCGGTTCCGTCATTTCTCCGGCTCCCCGGTGACCAGCGCGGCTTGGCGGGCGATGAGAGCCTCCACCGCGGACGCGGACAGGTCCGCGAACTCCATGAAGTCGATGTCGTCACCGGCGGACGCGGCGATATAGAAACCGTCCGTCAGGGCCCGCCCGAGGACCACCATCTTCCGCGCAAAATCCGGGTCGGCCGCCAGTACGGCGTCGGGGATCTGGGGTTCGACCCGCTCGACCATGAGTTCGAACATCTGCTTGCGGACCTCCAGGTACTTCTTGCGGGCCGCGTTGTCCGCCAGGCGCTTCTCCAGCGCGAAGAGCAGCGCCAGGATCCAGAACGCCTCCGCCTTGTTCTCCGGATCGGTCGATCCGCCCGCAGAGCCGGCGATGCTCCTCCGGAGCAGGTCCCGGTTGGTGGGGCCGGTGTGGTCCTTCTTCCATTTCTCGAAGCAGTACTCGATCAGTTCGGAGAAGAGCTGTTCCTTGTTGTTGAAATGCCAGTAGACGGAGCCCGTCGGCAGCCCGGACAGGCGCGCCACCTCCGCCATCGTGGTGCCCTCGTAGCCCGCCGTGACGGCGAGCGTCAACGCGGCCTCCAGGATGGCGCGCTCATTTTCCGGGGTGCTTTGATGGACACGGCTTCTCTTCGCCACGGGTGGATTTTCCTTCTTCTCGCTACCGTCCGTATACGCCGACGATACGCCATCACGTGATGGTGAATCAGCGGAGGGACGGCCGCCGGTCAGCAGGTGCCGCTCAGGAAAGGAAGTCATAGTCCTCCGGCCTCACTGACTCGGTGACGTTCCAGTACTCGACGTTGGTGTACGGCCAGATCTGCGAGACGCGGCCGCGGCCGTTCTGGTACCAGGTCCGCACGTACGGCTGCCCCCATGCCATCTTCCGGTTCTCCCGGTCGACCCACTCCACGAACCGGTCCAGTGCGGCTTCTTTGACGTCAAGCGCCTTCACCCGGCGCTCGAGGACCTCGCGGACCGCCTTGAGCGAGTATTCGCTTGCCCGCTCGAGCATGAAGTGGAGGCTCCCCGCGACGACGCCGCCGACGTTTGGCCCGTAGACCATGAAGAAGTTCGGGAACCCCGGGACGGTAACGCCGTTGTAGGCGCGCGCGTCCCCCTGCCAAAAGTCGTGGATCTCCCGTCCTTCGCGGCCGACGATCTCGATGCCCTCGAGGTACTCCGAGGGCCGGAAGCCTGTGGCGTAAATGACGATGTCGACGCGGTGTTCGGTCCCGTCCTCGGTCACGATGCCGTCCGGGGTGAACTCCCGGATCGGGGAGGTTTCGAGCGTCGTCTGGTCCGCGGTGAGCGCCCTGGCCCAGACCCCGTTGTCCCGCAGCATCCGCTTGGCGCCCGGCGGATAGCCGGGGATGGCGTGCTGGAGCAGTTCAGGGTGCCCTGCGAACTGCTCGGCGAGCCGGCCGAGCAGCTCCTCGCGGACCTCGTGGTTCTTCTTCGACACGCTCAGCGGCGCCGCCGGCCAGCCTTCTTCCGCGCGGACGGTGTGGAAGCGCCCGGGAATCCCCAGGAGCGTGACCCAGAGCCGGAACCATTGGGCGTAGTGCGGCACCTTGCGGACGAGCCACGCGAACGTGTCGGTCATGCCCTCGTGATAGGCCGGTGCCGGGAGCATCCAGGGCGCGCTCCGCTGGAAGACCACCATGCTCCCGACATCGTCGACAACGGCCGGGACGATCTGGTAGGCGCTGGCGCCGGTGCCGATGACAGCCACGCGCTTTCCCCGCCAGTCGACGGACTCGTCCCAAGTTTGCGAATGCATCGCGATGCCGGTGAACGAGTCCTGTCCCGGGAACTCCGGGATGTTGGGGATATCGAGTTGGCCGGTGGCGCTGACGACGGCATTGAACCGCCGGGTCTGCTCGGCGCCGTCCCGGGTGCGGGTGGTCGCCGCCCACGTGCCGGCGGCCTCGTCCCACTCGGCGCGGACCAGCCGGCTGCCGAACTCGATCCGCTCGCTGAGGCCTGCCTTGCGGGCCACCGTCTCCAGGTACTCGCGGATCTCGTGCCCTTCGGCAAACTGGTGCGGCCAGTCCGGGCGCTGCGCGAACGAGTAGGAGTAGCCGAAGGTCGGCGTGTCGAGGCGCACCCCCGGGTAGCGGTTCTTCTGCCACGTGCCGCCCAGGCGCTCGCCGGCCTCGATGATCGTGAACGGGACGCCCGCCTGGGCGAACCGGTAGGCGGCGGCGATGCCGGCCACACCCGAGCCGACGATCAGGACGGAGAAGTCCCGGCCGGCGGCGACGTCGTCGTACTGCCACTGGGGGACGCCGCCCTTGTCCGGCGCCAGGTCGAGCTCGTGCTTGAGCATGCCGATCCACTCGCGGCGGCCGTTGGCAAGGTACTCCAGGATGGAGGTCACGACGGCGTCGGGCAGGGTGTCGACGCCGGTGATCCGCTCGTCGCGCAGCCGGCGCAAACCCGCCAGCGCCAGCTGCCTGCCACGCTCCTGCTGGGCTTCGCTCATGCCGCCGTGCGGGTGGTTGACCGTGTCCACGGGCGTCAGCGGCGGCCGCAGGTCCGGGGAAAGGGCGCCGGTGTCGCCGGTGGCCGCCGCGAGGGCCGCGAGGAGCGCGGGCAGGTCGGCCCCCTCGACGATCCGCAGCAGCTCCGCGTCGGACTCGGTGACCGGCTCATAGTTGTCCTGCCAGAACAGATCGTCCTTGGGGACCTGCAGTACGTCGGCGCCGGTGGTGCTCATGCGTGCGCCTCCGCGAGCCGGGCCGGCTCGACCACGGCGTGGACGTTGGTCTTGGCGAACTGCACGCGCTCGTAGACCTCGGCCCGCAGCTCGGCGAAGCGGGCCGCGGACCGGGTGACGAGCTGGTCACGTTCCTGGGGCAGATCGATCTCGATGTCATTCTGAATGACCGTCGGCGAACTGGAGAGTACCAGCACGCGTTCGGCCAGGTAGACGGACTCGTCAATGTCGTGGGTGACGAACAGGATGGTCATGTGGTGCTTCCGCCAGATCCTGCGCACCAGGTCCTCGAGGTCGGCGCGCGTCTGGGCGTCGACGGCGGCGAACGGCTCGTCCATGAGCAGCACGCTCGGCTGCGAAGCCACCGCCCGGGCGATGGCCACGCGCTGCTGCATGCCACCGGAGAGCTGCCAGGGGTACTTCGCCCCGGCCTTGTCCAGCCCCACGGATTCCAAGGCATCGCGGACGCGCTCGGCCCGCTCCGTTTTGGGGACCCCGCTGGTCTTCAGCGGCAGGTCCACGTTGGCCTCGACCGTCATCCAGGGAAACAGGCTGCGCCCGTACTCCTGGAATACGACAGCCATCCCTTTGGCCGGACCGTTGACGGTCTGCCCGTCCAGCACGACCTCGCCCGAGGTGGTGCGCATGAGACCGGCGATGCACTTCAGCAGCGTGGTCTTCCCGCTGCCGGACGGGCCGACGAGGCAGGCGAATTCGCCGTCGTGCAGATCGAACGTCAGGGACCTGACGGCCTCGAATTCGGTGCCGGCTCCTGTCTGGTAGATCTTCCGGACCTGGTCGACCTTGAGCCGGACCGGCTTCTGTGCCTTAGTCATTTTCGTTCTCCTTCAATCCTTCGTACCAAGCGAGAACCCGCTTCTGGAACCACTGGAAGACCACCGACAGGACGACGCCGATGATGCCGAGCAGCAGGATGCCGCTCCACATCTCCGCGATGGCCACGCGGTTCTGGAAGTTGATGGTCCAGTGGCCGATGCCGTCGGTGGAGGCGAACATCTCGGAGACCACCATCAGGATGAGCGCGACGGCCAGGCTCTGCCGGATTCCGGCCATGATCTGGGGGGAGGCCGCCGGGAGCACGAGGTAGCGCATCCGGTCGAACTTCGTCAGCCCGATCACTTTGGCGGTGTTCTGCAGGACCTCGTCGATGGAGGTCACGCCGGAGACCGTGTTGAGCAGGATCGGCCAGACGCAGCTCAGGACGATCAGCGTGATCTTCATGGTGTCGTTGATGCCGATCAGCAGCAGCAGCACCGGGATCAGGATCGTCGACGGGATCGCCCTGATGAACTCGAAGAGCGGCTCGAACAGCCACCGGATCCACCGCACGTAGCCGATGACCGCCCCGACGGCGACGCCGATCACGATGGACAGCCCGAGGCCCGCCAGGAGGCGGCCGAGGCTTGGCAGCACGTCGGAGACGAAGCGTTCGGAGAACCAGATCTTGAAGAACCGGTCCATCAGTTTGGCGGGCTCGGGTATGAAGAAGTTCGTCGTGGTTGATGTATAGACGGTCCACACAGCCAGCAGGAGCAGCGGGATTCCCAGGAAATACCCGGTTTTCTTCAGTAGTGTCACGCTGCTTTCCCTCCGCGTACCGATTCGTGCCAGAACAGGGTCTTGCGCTCCACCAACCGCATGAGGGTATTGATCCCGATGCCGAGCAGGCCGCTGGTGATGATGAGTGCGTAGATCGCCGGGGCCGAGCCGTTGATCTGTGCGAACGCGACCTCCTGGCCCAGTCCGGGGGTGCCCACGATCAGCTCGACGCTGATGGCGAGGATGAGGGCCACCGTTGCCGCCAGCCGCAGGCCGGTCATGAGGAACGGCAGCAGCGTCGGGAAGATGACGTACCGGACGCGCTGGGGAAAAGTCATGAGCAGGGTCCGCGCCGTATCGAGAGCGACCTTATCGAGGTCGGCAATGCCGTAGAGCACCTGGATGAGGATGATCCAGAAGCACGCATAGATGATGATCATGAGCTCGGATCCGAGGCGCGGGCCGAAGAGCAAGGCGGCAAGGGGAATCAGCGCAACGGCTGGAATCGGCCGCAGGAACTCGATGGTCGAATGCGTGGCACGGACCAGGACCCGGCTCGATCCGATGATGACGCCCAGGATCAGCCCGGCCGCCGTCGAGATCAGCACCCCGAGGAGCCAGGCACGCAGGGTATGGCCCGTCGCCACCCAGAATTCGGTGTAGGCGAAGTTGGCGGCGAACCGCTCGAAAACCGCGGCCGGCGGCGGCATGTGCCGGGGATCGACGATCCCGAACGTTGACACCATCTGCCAGAGGCCGAGAAATCCGAGGAACCCGAAGGTCCCAAGCGCCGCCGGCCCCATCTTGAGCCACAGGATGTTTCGTCGAGCGGCTGGTGACGCTGACATTGCTGGGTTGGCCATCGTGACCAGTCCCCCTTTCAAGTCTCACGGTCGAACTGGAACGGTGGAGTGCGGCGGCCGGTCGCCGGACGCCGCACTCCGGTGCCGCTACTTCGTCCAGACCGTGTTTTCGACGTTGGGGCGGGTCTCGAGGACACCGTGCTTGGTCATAAGGTCCGCGAACTGGTTGAGGGCGTCGACGTCGAGCTCGGCGTTCCACTCGATGAACTCGGTCTTGGCTGCGGCCTCGGGCGAGGTGCCCAGGGCCGCCGGCAGCAGATCGCGCACCTCGTCCTGGTGCTTTTCGGCGTAGTCCAGGGTCTTATCGAGCCCGGCGGTAAAATCCTCCACCAGCTCCGGGTCGTTCTTGGTCAAGGCACCGCTGGATGCGATGACCAGTTCGGCGCCGCCGAGCCCGGCTTTTTGGATGAAGTCGCTGATGACGGCACCGCCGTCTGCGACGATCTGCTGCATGAACGGCGGACCGGCCATGCCGGCGTCGATCGCACCGCTCTCCAGCTGGGCCGCAACCTCATTGAAGCCGAGCTGCACGAAGGTCACCTTGCCGGGATCGCCGCCGTCGCGCTCCACGGCCTCCTTGATGCCGATCTCGCCGATGCTGCCGAGCGCGTTGATGGATACGGTCTTGCCCTCCAGGTCCTTGGCACGGTGGATGTCCGAGCCGGGGCCGACCAGGACGGCCACGGAGTCCTCCACCATGTCCGGGCGGTTGCGGGCGTACCCTGACACGATCTTGACGTCGAGCCCCTGGGCAGCCGCCACGAGCGGCGTCGTCGGGCTGGCCAGCATGAACTCGAGGCTGCCGGAGCTCAGCGCCGGCAGCTGGGCGGCACTGCCCTGTCCGAGGAGCATCTTGAGATTAATGCCCTCCTCTTTGAAGTAGCCCTTGTCGATGCCGAGCTGGATTGCGCCCACGGCCGACGAGGGGAACAGGCCGATCGTGACGTCGCGGAGGTCCGAGTTCGCCGAACCGCCGCTCGGCGCGGCCTCGGCGTTCCCTCCCGAGATCGAGCCGGAGGCGCAGCCGGAGAGCATCAAGGCAGCGGCGAGAGCGCCTGCGGACAGCAGGCGGGTGGTCGTTGTTTTCATGGTGTTCCCTCTTCCTTGAGTGAACGAAGCGCAATGAGATGTCCGTGGGGCTCGAGCAAAGCACCACTATAGCGACAATTACGCATTCTTGGTTTGAAAAAATATTCTATGGACTCAATGTGTTGTCGCGCGGGCAGAGGCAAGGGCTTGGCGGGCATCGTTATGCGTGCCGATTCCCGCTCCCCCGCCCCCGGCTTCGGCCGGGCAGGCCTTCGTTGCTGCCGCGCCGGCCGCCGGCAGCAGGCAGGCGCTGGCGAAGACCTGCCGGAGCGTGTTGTCGAGGTCCTGGGCCAGGCATTCCGCGGCAATTACGTGGTCCGGACGGACGACGACGGCCGAAACGGGGCGGGCATGGAACCAGGACTTCAGGCTCCCGGACACGTCCCCGGCAACCCGGACGCCCGGTGACGCGCTGTCCGCAGCCCAGCGCAGCTGGGTTGACGGGACCAGCTGGACCAGTGTGGCATCCAGCGCATCCAGCTGGACGCGCACCTGGTCGGAGAGGAAGTTCGCCGGGTCGTTGTTCCAGACGAAGACCCGCCACCCGGCGCCCGTGGCATCGTCCAGCAGGACGTCGCCGTGCCCCGGCGCCTGGACGCGCGGCTGCGGGAAGAGCGTGCCCGCGCCCGGCTGGATCCCGTCCTCGACGGGCACGGATTTCGAATCCGGCCACCGGCTCGGCACGACCACGCCGCGGGTGTACTTGGGCATCGGCTTGAATCCCTGCCCCGAGACGTACGACTTGAGCTTGGGCAGGTGGTCGATGACCGCGGCGGCGGCGTCACGCACGGCGGAGGTGACCTTGCTCCGGTTCGTGACCACCTTGGCCATGCCGACCGAGAGTTCGACCATCGCCTTGACGTGGTCGCGCCGCTCCTCGGCATAGGTGTCCAGCAGCGCATCGCCCGCCACGCCGCGCACTACGGCCGGCAGCTTCCAACCCAGGTTCAAGGCGTCCCGGATGCACGAGTTCCAGCCCTGCCCTGCCACCACCGGCATCACGTGCGCGGCGTCGCCGGCCAGCAGGACCCGGCCCAGGCGGAACCGCTCCGCGATACGGGCGTGGTGGGCGTAGACGCGGCGGCGGATCACATCCAGCGAGGCAGGATCGGCGACGTGGTCCTTCAGCAGCCGGTGGAGGAACTCGTCGCTCGTGGCCAGTTCGTCGCTCTCTCCCTCCAAAAGCATGAACTCCCAGCGGCGGGTGCCGTGCGGCAGGCTCAGGGTGGCGTAGCCGCGGGTCGGATCGCCGCCGAAGACGGCGTGCGGGGTCCCCAGCGGGTCATTGGCGACGTCGATCACCAGGCCGCGCTGCTGCCGGGTCTGCCCGGTGAACGGGATCCCGAGCTTCTGCCTGGTGAACGAGCGGCCGCCCTCGCAGCCGACCACGTAGGCGGCGCGGACCGACGCCTCCTGCTGCTGCGAACGTACGGTGACAGTGACGCCGTCCTCGTCCTGGACCAGATCCGTGGCTTCGACGCCGAGCCGGACGTCGACGCAGCCGAAGCGGCGGGCGCCGTCCAGCAGGACCTGGTCCACGAGGGGCTGCACGAACCCGTTGCGGCGCGGCCACCCGAACTCCCGGGTGGTCGGGTTGATCCCGGCGATCACCTTGCCCGCGCCGTTGACGATCCGGATCTGCTGGTCCGGCACCGTGTGCTCGAGCACTTCCTCGACCAGCCCGATCGCCTGCATCGCCCGCAGGGACTCGTCATCGATGCCCACGGCACGCGGGTAGTCGATCAGTTCCGTCCTCGCCTCCACGAGGACCGTCCGGATGCCGCTTTGGCCCAGCAGGTTGGCCAGGGTCAGCCCGGTCGGTCCCGCCCCGATGATCAGAATGTCCGTCTGCTCGATCATGACGCCTCCTTCAACGCCGCGACGGCTGCGCGGGCGTGCCGTCCCACGAACATCAGGTCGATGCCCAACCCCACGTAGTCCAGCCCGGCCCGGAGTACCTGCTCCGCCGCGAACGCCGGATCGCTGCAGTACAGGCCAAGCGTCACGCCGTGGGCCCGGGCCCGTTCGGCCAGATGGACGACGGCGTCGGCAACCGGACCGCTGGTCCAGTCCGGCCGTCCCGGCAATCCGTAGGAGACCGCCAGGTCGGCGGGCCCGACGTAGACCGAATCGACACCGTCAACGCCGAGGATGTCATCGGCGGCCTCGACGCCGGCAGCCGATTCGATCTGCACGACCGTCGCCACTGCGGCGTTGCCGGCTGCGCAGTAGTCCCCGCCCCCGTACAGCGCCGGGCGGCTCGGGCCGAGGCTGCGTCCGCCCAGCGGCGGGTACTTCGTGGCCGAGACCAGCGCGCGCGCCTGGCCGCCCGTCTCGACGGTGGGAGCGACGATGCCCCGGGCGCCGCTGTCAAGCAGCCGCCCGATGGCACCGGAATCGATGCTGGCCACCCGGGCGAAGGCATGGGCGTTGCCGCGCGGGATCGCCCGGAGCATCCTGCACGCTGCGTCGAGTCCGACCTCGCCGTGCTGCAGGTCGATAATGACGCCGTCGTACCCTGCATCCAGCGCACTTTCGACGACGGCCATCGACGGTGTCGTGACGTGCAGCAGGGCCGGCACCGGAGCCTCCCGGGCGCTCATTCGCCGCCTCCTGCAGCGACGCGCTGCGCATGGGCGGCGGCGTTGTCCCCGCCGAAGACCGGAACGATCTCGCGGCGCCGGATCAGCCACCGCCCGTCGGTCCGCACGTACTGCTCGCGGAATTCGCCCACACTGGCCGGATGGAGCGGATCGGGCTGGCTGTCCCGGAAGGTCATGTAGTAGGTGGTGCCGCACAGGACGCCGTCCTCGAAGCCCAGGCGCGTTCCGCCCGAGAAGTGGCGGACCACGCCGGCGTCGATCTTCACGCGGCGTTCGCCCCAGGACCTGATGGCCTCGCGGCCGACCATGGTGCCGAGCGGGCCGACGGAGACCGCGTCCTCGGCGTAGAGGGTGTGGAGCCTGTCGGCGTGGCCGTGGTCGAGCAGCCAGTGGTGCTCGGCGACGAGCTGTTCGATCTCGACGCGGATCTCATTTGTCACTTCAGGCATTAGCGGCCTCCTTCGAGCCTGGCCGACACGGATCCGAATCCGTGCGAGTATTCGGCGGTGTAGGTGATGTCCGGGTCCCAGTCGACGATCATGCCGATGGATCCGGAGAGCAGGATCTCGCCGGCCCGCAGCGGCTTGCCCACGCGCAAGGAGGTCTCCGCGAGCCACCGGATCGCATTGATCGGCCCTTGCAGGACGTTTTTGCCGACGCCCCGGGTGACCTCCTCGTCGCCGCGGTAGAGCACCATCTCCACCTCGTTCAGGTCGACCTCCCCATAAGCCTTGCGGACCGTACCGGTGACGAGTCCCTCGCACGCGGCATTGTCGGCCACGGTGTCCAGGATGCTCATGCCGTAGTTGTGGTACCGGCAGTCGACGAGCTCGATGGCCGGAACGACGTAGTCGATCGCGGCCTTGATCGACTCGAGGTCTGCGCGGAGCACATCCTGCTTGAGGACGAAGGCGAGCTCAGCTTCGATTTTCGGCTTGATGAAGGCGGACCGGGGGCGGACGACGCCGTCGGCGAAGACCATGTCCTCCAGGACGATCCCGTAGTCGGGCTGGTCCACGCCGGCCTTCCGCTGGACCATCGGGTTGGTCAGGCCCACCTTGCGGCCCACGCGCCTGAGCCCGTGTTCCTGCACCCGGCGCTGCGTGTTGATCTCCGAGATCGCGTACGCGGCATCGAGATCGCCGTCGGAGAGCTGATGCCGGATGTGGTCGATCGGCGTGAGGTTCCGCCGCGCCTCGTAGAGGTCATCGGCGAGCTTCCGGATGATTTGGGACACCTTGATCAGCCTTTCCTGGCGAGAAAATCGACGGCCCGCTCGTTGAAGGCCCGCGGGTCCTCCCATTGCGGCCAGTGGGCGGCGTTCCGGATGACGAGCAGTTCGCCGTCGGGGATGGCGGCCGCGAACCGTTCGCCCGCCTCGATCCCGCCGGACGGCTCGTGGTCGGTCCAGACGAGCAGCGTCGGCACCTTCAGTGCCGCATAGTCTTCCTCGGTGACGCGGTTGCGGAAACGGATCTCGGGCTGCTGCAAAGCCAGGATGTGACCCATGGACCGGGCGAACCCCTCCCGGCTGTAGACGGCCTGGCGGATGCGCACAAGTTCGTCGGTGATCAGCTCCGGATCGTGGATGACCACCTGCAGCCGTCTTTTGACGTTCTCGAACGTCGGGTCTTCGACGGCGTCTCGGCTGACCGAGCGCGCCTTGTCCATGGCCTGCCCGCCGATGACCTGTCCGCCCGGGGCGCTCAGGATGAGCGTCTTCATCCGTTCGGCATGCGACTGGGCGAACTTCAGGGCGATCCACCCGCCCAGCGACTCGCCGCACAGGTGCACCCGGTCCAGGCCCAGGGCGTCCAGCAGCCCGGCCAGGTGCTCCTCGTAGTCCGGGATCTCCAGGTCAGCCTCGGCCAACGTCGAGAAACCGTGTCCGGGGTAGTCGTAGGCGATGACCCGGTGCGTCTTGGCCAGTGCCCGAATGTTCCGGGTGAAGGCCTCGATGTGGCCGCTGGTGCCGGCCATCAACACGACCGTGTCCCCGCCCTCGCCCGCGGAGAGCACCCGCGTGCGCCAGGCGCCGACCTGGACGTAGCTCACGCTGTGGGGCAGGTCTCCGATCTCCTGCCAGAACGTCGGGAGCTCCGGCCTCATGCGGCGCCGTCCGTGATGGCCGCGACGACGCCGAAACCGGCACCCCAGGTCTCGACCGGCCAGTACCGGTCGACCACGAAGCTGTAGCTGCCCTGCGTCGCCAGCGCGCTGAAGGCCGCAATCCAGGTCCGCACCTCATGGGCGCCGCTGCCGCCTTCGCGGCCGAACCACTCGTTGGTCCAGGAGTCGACGACGCTCAGGTCGCCGCCGCGGAACGCATCCAGGATCTTGGTGTCCCACGCGGCGTTCAGCGGCTGGGTCGTGGCCTTCCCCTCGGCGAACTTCCGGATGTTTTCGATCATGGTGGATTCGCGGACTGCGCGCTGCTCCGGGGTCATCTCCGAATGGACGAGCCGTTCCTTCACCTCGTCCGGCGCGGAGCCCCACACCGGTATCGGCGGGTTGTGCGAGAGCCCGCCCGAGGCGAGGATCAGCACCTTCTTATCCAGTTTCCGGGCCGCGCGCCCCAGGGCCTCGCCGAACAGGCGGACCCGGTTCATGGGCGTCAGGGGCAGGCCCACGGAATTCACGAAAACCGGCACGAACGGATGGGTGAACCCGTGACCGTAGATGAACTCGAGCGGCTGCAGCACGCCGTGGTCGACCTGCAGGCGCTCGGACCGGGCGATATCGATGCCGTCCTCGAGAATGATCCGGTGCAGCTCCCGGGCGGTTTCCCCGTCCACGGGCAGCGGTCCTGCGGCGGTGCCCCAGTCCCCCACCCCGTTGGCCTGGGCGCCGACGCAGAACGGCGGCATCATCTCGTACATCACGCCGTTGAAGTGATCCGGCCCCAACGCGATGGTGACGTCGGGGGCGTAGTCCTCGACGAACGTGCGGACCTCATCAATGGCGGTATTGATTTCGGCGAAGATCCCCCCGCCCGGATCCACGTTCCCGAACGAGGGAGCGTGGGACATTGCGGCCACTGCAAGCGTCATTGAGTCATTTCCCTTCAGGCCCGTCGGACCTCTTGATTGCGGTGCTACGGCTGGTGAGTGTTCTGGATTCAAAGTTCTAGAATGTTGATTCTAGTGACGCGGTTCACTTTTGGCTAGGGGCAATTTCAGGAGTTGCGCAGACGGGGCGCGGGGGCCGGAATGATGCGTCGGGAAGATGCGCACCGATCTGGACATCGCGAACGCCGACCCGCTGCTGTCCACTGGGCCGAGGACCCGCTGGCCCGCGGCGCCTACGCAGAACCCGAGCCGCCTGGCAGAAGACCGGCCTGGAACTGCTGCGCAAGCACGTGGGCGGGCTGTACTTCGCCGGCGAATACGCCGGGGACGAGTTCATCGTCCTGATGGAAGACCTTCCGCCACCTCGAGGCCGTTCTCCGCTTGCATGCTGACAGGGGCCGGGTGTTGTTGGTCGAGGGGATGAAGGTCGAGATCCGGGCGACGGTTGTGGTTGGAGGACGGCGGCAGTAGGAACAGCCGTCCGAGTCTCGGCCTGAATCGAGACATTGATGCTCCCGTCGGCCCAACCTGACGGGAGCATCAGACATGCATGCACCAAAGACGCGCTCAGCCAGCTCCACCTCTGCCAGTCCACAACTTAGAGGTGCGATCAGTTTCGAGCGGACAGCTTCTCAACGCTCTTCGCGTAGTAGCACTGGGGGGTCAACATTGCTTATCAAATCAGCGCGCCTTCGTAGCTTCCCGTCGATTGCCATCGTGAGCATCTTGTCGGTCCTAAGCTTTACGGCCCGCAACGGAGATGAGTCCGTTCAGGGGAAGGTTGTCCGGTCCTCGATGGTGATGCTTTCGAGGCGGAATCTGTAGTGAGAACAGTTTGCGTCCCCGGCGGAAGAGCTTCTTGAGCCGTTTCTACCAACCTATTGACCCTCCCATAATAAAATATTACTGTTACTGGAACAGGTCGGCGTGGCCCGGGATGAAGGGGGATCAGGGGTACCTGGCGGGGACCTACGTGTTGGAAAAATGGCCGAAATGATGTGGAAACATCCCTGAACAGCGACAGCTTTTCAAAGATATGTCTGCAAGCTACTTCCACAAATCCAAGCAATTGATATTCGAACACGCGGTTTGATTGACGAACATTCCCAACTTGGTTCAAAGCTTAGTCAAATTAAGTAGCAGCAATTATTTGATTATGAACAGTTCGGCCCATGCTTGGGCAGGCGGCAAAGAAAAGGAAGCTTTAGCCCCATGAAGAATTTTCGCGGAATGAAGCACGGTGCAATTGGCCTGGCGGGGATGTTGGTCATCGCAACCGCGGGCTGTTCGGATCAAGCGGCAGGCTCTGCGGCCACCACCCTGACCGTCCTTGACTACGGCGGCCCGTATCAGCAGGCGCACGAGAAGGAGTACTTCGCCCCCTGCGCCGAGGAGTTGGGCGTCAATATCAAAACGGATGAGCCGACGGATTTCTCCAAGATCCGCACCGCGGTTGAGGCCAATAATGTCCCGTGGGATGTGGTTAATTTCACAAATGACTTCGGCAGCGATGCGGCCGGCGGAGATTACCTGGAGCCGATTGACTACTCCATCGTTGATAAATCCCAGCTCGTCGACGGCTACGCGGACAAGTATCGTGTCGGCTCGGACATCGAAGCAACGGTGGTCGCATACAATACGGACAAAATCTCCGGCACACCGCATTCCTTCGCCGACCTGTTCGACACAAAGACCTTCCCCGGCAAGCGGACCTTTTACCGCAGCGTCTCCTCCGGCGTGCTGGAAGCTGCGCTGATTGCCGACGGCGTGGCGCCGAAGGATCTCTACCCGCTGGATCTCGACCGGGCCTTTGCCAAGCTGGACACCATCAAGAAGGACATCATCTGGTGGGAAACCGGCGCCGCTTCACAGAGCATGCTTGCTTCAGGGGAAGCCGCAATGGGCTTGGTGTGGGTGGGCCGCGCCGTTGACGCAGCCAAAACCGACGGGGCCCCGGTCAAGGTCTCCTACGACCAGTGGCTTCAGATCGACGACTACTGGGGGATCCCCAAGGGTGCCAAGAACGCCGAACTGTCGAACAAGCTGATCAACTGCATGAACGACAAGAAGAAGCAGGTCGCCTGGTCCCAGCTGATGGTCTACGGACCCGTGAACAAAGAGGCGGCCAAGGACCCGACGGTCACGAGCGAAGTGAACCGCCCGACCAACCATCTCGAGAAGCAGATCAAGGTTGACGACGACTACTGGGCCGCTAACTACGCGAAGATCGCCGAGCGATTCAACGATTGGATCGCGCAGTAATGTCCGCAGGTTCGGCCCTTCGCAACAGGAGGGACAGGCTGCGCGGATGGCTGCTCTTCCTGCCGGCATTCCTTTTCTTCTGTGCATTCTTCCTCATACCGCTCGGAATGATGTACCAGGAGTCAATGAAGGCCGGCGCTGGAACCTACGCCGCCATTTTTGACTCCGCGGTGTATGGGCGGGTATTCCGCAACACGGCCTGGGTGGCCGTCGTGACGACGCTGGTCTGCCTGCTCGTTGCCTACCCGTACGCATATGTGCTGAACCGGGTCGGCCCCCGACTGAAGCTGCTGATGATCATCCTGGTCCTGATGCCGTTCTGGGTCAGCCTGCTGAGCAGGACCTTTGCTTGGGTCGGCCTGCTGCAGGACAGCGGAATCATCAACACGTTCCTGCAGGCGTGGGGGCTAACCAGCAGCCCCATACCCCTCATTCGCACCCCTGTTGGTGTGCTCATCGGGATGGTCCATGTGCTACTTCCGTACATGGTGCTTCCGCTGGTGAACACGATGTCCGACATAGACAGGGGACAGCTCCAAGCCGCCCGGAGCTTGGGCGCAACCCCGCTGCAGAGGTTTCTGCGGGTGTTCCTGCCCCTGTCGCTGCCCGGGATTGCGGCAGGCTGCGTGCTCGTATTTGTCCTGAGCCTGGGCTTCTACATCACTCCTGCAATGCTCGGCGCACCGGAGAACATGATGGTCGGCGAGCTTCTCATCCAGGAAACCCAGAAAATCGGCTCTACCAGGGCGAGTGCACTTGGAATGCTGCTGCTGGCCGGGACCTTGGTGTCCATGGGACTGCTCGCAGCCGTCTGGAGGGTCTCAAGCCGGAGGACGAGGACATGAGTACCAACACACAGGATATTGCTGGCATCGGAGCACCACGGGTGGATGAAGCACTTGCCGCCCGGCCACGGAAAAAACGGGACATCTCGGTCCGGTGGATTGCGCTGACGGCCGTCGCATCGCTCGTGGGACTTTACCTGATCCTACCGACGCTGCTAATCATTCCCATGTCCTTCAGCGACTCTTCATCGCTCGGCCGGATCAGCGGGCACTGGACATTGAAGTGGTACCAGGAGCTCGTAGAGAAAAAGGACTGGGCCAGGGCTGCCGGCGTGAGCCTGCAGGTCGCCGCGCTGTCTACCATTCTGGCCACTGTCCTTGGCACCGCGGCGACCTTCGGATTGTTCAAGCTCAGCCCGCGGGTCCGGGCCTTCATGCAGGGCACCAGCATGGCGCCGCTGATCATCCCGCCGGTGATCATTGGCATCGGGGTCTACATCTTGATGCTTAAGCTGGGTCTCTTTGGGACATTACAGTCACTCGTCATCGGCCACGCAGTGCTGTCGATTCCGTTTGTAATCGTCGCGGTCAGTACAAGCCTGGCCCAGTTCGACCCGAGTCAGGAACAAGCCGCCGCCATTCTCGGCGCCCGTCCATGGACCCGCTTTCGCCGGGTCGTCTTCCCGCAGATATTGCCGGGGATTGTGGCAGGGGCCCTGTTTGCATTCGTTACGTCGTGGGACGAGGTGGTGGTTTCGACGTTCCTGGTTTCCCCGAATTTCAGGACCCTTCCTGTTGAGATGTGGATTCAGGCCCGCACCACCGTTACCCCGGTTCTTGCCGCACTATCCACGGTCCTGATGGTGGTTTCGACCCTGGCGTTGGTAGGCATGTTCCGCCTACAGCGCACAAGGAAGTAGGAAATAATGCAGATCAAAACAGCAGGATCACGACCTGTCACAGGCCCTGCGAATGACGGCCCGACCCTTATCGTCGATGCCGTCTCGAAGGACTTCGGGGCCGGCAACGCCGTCGACGGCGTGTCCTTCGCCTTGGAGAAGGGGCAGTTCTTGACCATGCTCGGTCCGTCAGGTTCCGGGAAATCCACCACGCTGAATATGATTGCGGGCTTTCTGGAACCCGACTCGGGATCCATCAGGTTGCGGGGCCGGGAGTTGACGTCGCTCTCCCCGGAGAAACGGAACATCGGCATGGTGTTCCAAAACTATTCGCTGTTCCCTCACATGACTGCGGTCAGGAACGTCGCCTTTCCGTTGGAAGTGCGCGGCATGACTAAGAAGACGGCCCTGGCCAAAGCCCACGAGGCTCTGGAGCTGGTTGAACTGTCCCCGCGCGCCACGTCCTACCCGCGGCAGCTCTCGGGTGGCCAGCAGCAGCGGGTAGCCTTGGCGCGGGCCATCGTATTCCAGCCGGAGCTGCTTTTGATGGATGAGCCGCTGGGTGCCCTGGACAAGCGTCTGCGTGAGAGCATGCAGATCGAGATCAAGCGCATCTCCAAGGAAATCGGTGCAACCGTGGTTTTCGTGACGCATGACCAGGAAGAGGCGCTCACCATGAGCGACCAGATTGCTATCTACAACAACGGGCGCATTGAGCAGTTCGGTACGTCGCAGGATCTTTACGAGCGGCCGGCTTCGGTGTTCGTTGCAGATTTTATGGGTGAATCCACCATCCTACGCGGCGTCCTGGAACATGGCATGCTGCGCACGGATACTTTGGCCCTCATGCTCCCGGCCGGTACAGCTGCTCGCTTCCGCGAAGGCTCCTCCCTGGGGATGATTCTTCGACCGGAGCAGGTGTCGATTTCCCCCGCCCATACCCAGGGACAGCGTGGGTCCTGCCTGAGCGGAACCATCAAGGATGTCATCTACCTCGGCACCTCGTACCGGTATTACGTTGATACAGATGCCGGCTTTGAAGTTGAAAGCCGTGTTCCGCGGCAACATGAGCACAGCGGCCTCGGCCCAGGTGATCGTGTTGATGTGGCGTGGTCGCCGGAGCATGTAGCGGTAGTCCCTTCGGAGTGACGCGGCGGCCACTGCTGCCGGCCGACAGGGCTCCCTGCTGGTTCCGGACCACCGCATCAGCGGTTTGGTGTGGTGTCCGGAACGGCGGTTCTTTCCGGGAGCAGGTGCCACAGGGCCGGATCCCGTGCATTTTGCGGCCCGTCCCGACCGTATGCTCCCCCGTCAGTAACCGGTTATCGGGCAGCGGCTGACCGCTTTGTCCAGTTCAAGGATTGTTGCTTGGGAGATAGGAACAACGCCACGGCCGGCCGGTCCTGAACTTCTTGGCATAGAGGGGCGTTCGACGCCGATTTCCCCTTGGGGCAGAGCCTGTCTGGGCGGATCCGTACCGTGGCATCGTGCCGCGCGGGGCGCCGGAAGCGCAGGCGGCACGAACCTGCATGCCAAGGTCTGCGTCGGCGTCCAACGGCGCCGTTATTTATTCATATGAGGAGGTGTAAGAGGTCCTGCATTTGAACCATAGATTGCTGTTTTCCGGCGCCCCACCGTTGTGCTTTAGGAAATTATCCCTGGCCGGCTGCCGGCCACGCCGGCGGGAGAGAAATGGAGCCGCGGTCTGGCGGCCGAATGGCGGCCCTGTTCCCTTTTCCCTCTGCCTGCCGATGAGCGGGCAGGAGAATCTGCTTGTTTCACACATTTAGGAGTTTCTGTGGAAGACGTAAGCAACCGCGAGTTGGTTTTGGCGATCAGCTGTGAGGACAGGATGGGAATCGTTCACGCGGTTTCCGGTTTTCTCTTGGCCCACGGATGCAACATCCTGACCAGCCAGCAATTCGACGACGTTGCGGAGAACCGCTTTTTCATGCGGGTACAGGCTTCATACCCCGGAAAGACCTCCATTGAGTCCCTGCAGTCGGCATTCCAGGCGACGGCTGAAACCCACGGGATGTCCTGGTCCCTGACTGACAGCACAGAACGGCCTCGGGTGGCAATCATGGTGTCCAAATTTGAACACTGCCTCAACGATCTGCTGTTCCGCTGGCGGACCGGGCAGCTGAAGGTCGATATTCCTTTCATCGTCTCCAACCATCGTGATCTCGAGCCGATGGCCGAAACTCACGGAATTCCCTTCTTCCATATCCCCGTGACGCCCGAGACGAAGCCCGCAGCCGAAGACAAGCTCCTGGCGCTCATCAAGGAGCACCAGGTAGACCTCGTGGTACTGGCCCGTTACATGCAGGTCCTAAGCAACGATCTGTGCCGGGAACTGGCTGGCAAGGCGATCAACATCCATCACTCGTTCCTGCCCGGATTCAAGGGTGCCAAACCCTATCACCAGGCCCATGACCGCGGCGTCAAGCTGGTGGGCGCGACGGCCCATTATGTAACTGCCGACCTGGACGAGGGGCCAATCATCGAACAGGAGGTCCTCAGGGTCGATCACAACTACGGGCCCGAGGACCTGGTCGTCACCGGGCGGGACGCGGAACGGCTTGCGTTGGCCAGAGCCGTTCAATGGCATGCCGAGCACCGCGTCCTCCTGCACGGCAGCCGGACAGTGGTTTTCAAGTAATGGTCCCGCCAATTAGAAGTCTTTCAGCGATTAGGAGCAAGGAATATGGACAGGCTTGTCGACCGAACAATCAGTGCCGCGGTATTTACCGATACATCCACTGAACCTCTGCCGCAGCGGGTGCGCACCGTTGTTGTTGGCGGAGGCATTGTCGGTGCCAGCATTGCCTACCACCTGACTTTGGCTGGCGAAAGCGATGTGCTCTTGCTGGAAAGCAACGTACTGGGCAGCGGCACAACCTGGCACGCGGCCGGCCTGGTCACCGGCGCGCGCAGTTCGGCACCCATGACCGGCCTGGCAAAGTACGGCCTGGAGGTCTACCGGGAACTCGAGCAGATATCAGGTGTCGACATCTCGTTCCGCCCCTCCGGTTCCCTGAACATTGCGCGCACCCCAGGCCGGCTCGACGAGATCCTTTACGCCCGCGACGTCGCGGAGCAGCAAGGCGTTCGGACGGAGATGCTTGACGAGAAGCGATTCAAAGAAGTCTGGCCGCTTGCCAGCACCGAAGGAGTGCTGGGCTCGATGCTGCTGCCCGATGACGGTTACCTCAATCCCGGCTACGCCGCGCTCGCCTTCGCCAAAATGGCATATCAGCGCGGGGCGCAAATCCGCGAGCATGTAGCAGTCGACAGAATTCTGCACGACGAGGGCACGGTAACGGGAGTCGAAACCAGCAGGGGAACAGTGTGCTGCGACCGCGTCGTCCTCGCCTGCGGGCTCTGGACTCGCGATCTTGCCGCCACTGCCGGTGTTACCGTGCCGCTGTACCCAGCAGAACATGTCCACGTCCGCACGGAGCAGATCGAGGGCGCCGTCCCCGAGCTTCCCGTCTTCCGCGACCTCGACAACAGCTATTACATCCGCCCCGAGGATGGTCACCTCCTGGTCGGGGCCTTCGAACCCGAAGGCCTGCCACGCGCCGTCAAGGAAATATCCACGGATGGCTTTGCGGAGTTTCTCCCTGACTGGCAGCACTTCGCGCCCATCCGAGGCAAGGCCGAAGCCACCGTGCCGGCGGTTGCCGCAGCAGGTTATGACCGGTTCTTGAACGCTCCCGAAAGCTTCACCCCTGACGCCAACTTCATCCTGGGGGAAACTTCCGAGATCCGAGACCTGTTTGTCGCGGCAGGGTTTAACTCCCAGGGCATCATCTATGCCCCCGGCGTGGGCAAAGAGCTGGCGGAGTGGATCATCACCGGCGCACCTGGTTTCGACTCATCATCGGTGGACGTTCAGCGCTTTTCCGAACATCAGAACAACCGCCGGTACCTTCATGAACGCACGAGGGAAGGTCTTGGCCGCCTCTACGCGATGCACTGGCCGCACCTGCAACTCGAAACGGCCAGGAACGTCCGGCGCACACCTCTCCATTCCCGGTTGGCTGAACTGGGCGCCTGTTTCGGGGAAGTCAACGGACAGGAGCGGGCCAACTGGTACGGGGATCCTGGGACTCGTCCCGTCTACACGTACAGCTACGGCCGGACCGAGTGGTTCGACCGGGTAGCCGCCGAACACAAAGCAGCCCGTGAAGGGGTGGTACTGTTCGACCTGAGCCCGTTTGCGAAATTCGAGGTCGCAGGACCGGACGCCCTGGCTGTCTGTCAGCTGGCGAGCACGGCAGACGTCGACGTTCCGATCAACAAAGCCGTGTATACGCTCTTTCTCAATAACAACGCAGGCATTGAACTGGATGGAACCATCACACGACTGGCCCGGGATCGGTTCCTGGTGGTTACTCCGTCCTTCAGCCGGCAGAAGAGCCGGGCGTACTTGACCCGGCTGGCCAGCGGCAAGGCGGCAGCGGTCTTCGACACCACAGCGGGACTGGCAACCATCGGTGTCATGGGTCCCCTCAGCCGCAAACTCCTGCAGCGCGTTTCGCCCGAGGACTGGTCCGACGCTGCACAGAAATACACCGAGGGGCGCAGGGTAGAAATCGCCGATGGTTACGCTTACTCCCTGCGGGTGAGTTTCGTCGGCGAACTCGGCTACGAGATCTACGCCGGGGCAGACCTGGCTGTGAACGTGTTCGACGCCCTCTGGGAAGCAGGACAGGACCTGGGGGTCCGGCTCGCCGGATACCATGCCTTGGATTCGCTGCGAAGCGAAAAAGGGTTCCGCCACCTGGGACATGACATTGGGCCCGCTGACGACCCTTACTCGGCCGGGCTGCGGTTCACAGTTGCGATGGACAAGCCCGGCGGCTTTGTCGGACACGACGCGTTGACCAAGCTCGATCCGGCCGCCCCAAAGCACCGTACGGTCTACATCGCCCTCGATGACCCCGAACCGCTGTTCGTCCATGATGAAACGCTGTACTGCAACGGATCCGCAGTTGGAAGGCTGACCAGCGGCAGCTACGGCCACACCCTCGGAAGGGCTGTTGGAATCGCAGCGGTTGACCCGGAAACCGATTTCTCCGGCCGGTTCGAGGTTCAGTCAAAGGGCAGGATGTTCCCGGCCACAGTTTCCCGCCGTCCCTTCTACGATCCCAAGGGCGAGCGGCTACGCGGCTAGACCCGAAGCCCGGTGCCGGCAGCCGGATGACCGCTGCCGGCACCAGTTTTCCTATCCAGCAATGAGTCGTCTTGGTGCCTTAACAGCACCAGGCCGTTAGGACAATCATGAACCAACTCAGGAGAGTCATGGAGCAGCTTACGAGAGAGCACCCGGTACCGCACACGCAGAACGCCGGCGACGGGGTCAGCGGCGGGGTCCGCGTCCTCGATGGGAAACGCACGGCCGCTACGGTCAAGGCCGAGCTGGCTGACCGGGTGCGCGCTCTCAAGGTCAGGGGAATCAGGCCAGGCCTTGGAACGGTCCTTGTAGGGGACGACCCGGCCAGTCATTCCTATGTGGGGGGAAAGCACCGCGACTGCGCCGAGGTTGGAATTGAATCTATCCGCCGTGATTTGCCGGCCGACATCCCTCAAGCCGAACTCGAAACGGTGCTGGATGAATTGAATAATGATCCGGCAGTCAGCGGTTACATCGTGCAGCTGCCGTTGCCGCCCCACATCGATCAGAACCGGATCCTGGAAAGAATCGACCCTGGCAAGGACGCCGACGGCCTGCACCCGGTCAACCTCGGCAAGCTCGTCCTCAACGTCAACGACGCACTCGACTCGCCACTGCCGTGCACCCCCTTGGGCATCATCGAATTGCTTGACCGTCATGGCATCTCCCTTAAAGGACGGGAAGTTCTCGTCCTCGGCCGGGGTGTTACGGTTGGCCGTCCGCTGGGTCTTCTGCTGACCCGCCGTGCAGTCAACGCTACGGTCACTCTCGCGCACACAGGTACGGTCAACCTCTCAGCGCACCTCGGACGCGCCGATGTAGTGATAGCGGCAGCAGGTGTGCCGGGCATGGTCAAGGCGAATCAGCTAAAGCCGGGCGCTATCGTGCTTGACGTGGGAGTCTCGCGCACCGTGGACGAGGCGACGGGCAAAGTTACCCTCAAGGGGGACGTGGAGCCTGCCGCCGGCAGCGTAGCAGAATGGATTTCTCCCAATCCTGGCGGAGTTGGCCCCATGACCAGGGCCATGCTGCTCCGCAACGTCATCGAAGCAGCGGAACGCCGCGCCAACATCAGCGCCGACTTCCCCCGGTAAACCCACGCAGCAGCAGCCGGGGGTGCCTCCACGGTTTCGGCAGGCGGCCGATGAGATGGGCGCGGGCTGGGGATCTTCATAGCAGGCTTCCGTCATGGAGCATGCCGAAGAGGACCCCGGAGCAGTGCCGGGCGAAGGTGATGAGGGCCTGGTGGTGGCGTCCGCCCTCGGCCCGCTTGCGGTCGTAGTACGCCCGTGGGCGCGGGTGGTGCAGGGCGGCGAACGACGAGAGGAACAGGACGCTTTGAGCCTCCTGTTCCTGCGCCGGCATCGAGGTCAGGACCTGGTGAAGAAGGGCGGGCCTCTACGAGGGCCTCGACCCGGCGGCCGCGTCGCGCTGGCGGCGCCGGTGAGCCGGTCTGTGGCCCGGGGTGCGTGCTTCCTCAGACGTGCCTTCACGTGCCCGCGGCCTGCAGTCTGCAGCGCGGCCGGGACCGGACACCGGATGAGCGGGTCCGCCGCGCTGGCCCGGACATAAGGCACACTTTCCACCCACCTCTACCGTCTCCTGGCCAGCGGCAAGGCCGAACGCTACAACCAGAGCAGGGCCGAGGAATCGTCCCGTGCCGGGCCGCATGCTTCCGGCGCCGAGCCTACCGCTGCCTTCCCGCCTGGCTCCCCGGTGCAACCATCCCCGGGGACACACCTCGCCCAGGGCCAGCCACCGGCCAGCCGCGTACCCGGCTCTCAGGGAGTACATTTAGACGATGTCGGGCCCGCGTCTGCTCGAAGCAGATGAAGCCGAAGCCACCTGGCTGGTGCGATGGCCATCCGTCGCCTCATCTGCTTCGGTTCTGGCCGCCAACGCCCTCTTGGCCGATCCGAAGCTGGAGTAGTCCGCCGAGCCGGGTTCGCCCCAGATAACCAGCACTTTCAATGGCTCGTCACCGGTGTTGCGCAGGTCATGCTCCGTTCCAACCCTGGCCAGCACGGCATCGCCGGCGGAGACGGGGTAGACGTGCCCATCGACAGTCATCTGACCGGTGCCTGCAGTGACCACGTAGATTTCCTCAAGGGGGCGATCAGGTTCGGCATGTGAATGCATGCCCTCGAATCCTCCGGGAGGCAACTCCCAGGCCTGCACCGCCACCGGCAGCTCGGATTGGCCGTAGAAGAGCCACTGCATCTGAAGGGGGGAACCCTCGTGGAGGTTGTAGCGAAAGGCGTGTGCGCCGGCTCGTTCAAGCATTGTTTCTCCTTCACGCGATGTACGGACCAGCTACGATGCGCCATCAGGGGTTGGGTACTGACCCCCGGCAGATCGAGCGGGCGGGATGTCCGTTGGCCGGAGTGCAGTGTTTGTGGCCGTCCGGACTGCATGTCATGTGTCTGTAAGGGGCGGGTATGGCTGCTACTGGGAGGGGCCGGCCGGTCTTGGGGAAGAGGGCTGCATCAGGGTAGCGCCGCGGCGCATCCAGCCTCTGGATACAGGTCTATTTTGTCCTGCCTGTGCACCATGATGCGCCCCCTGCCCTGATCCAACCAAACCCACACCGCCGACCCATCCGGCATAACCAGGTCGACTGTCGCCTCCCCGCTTGGGAAGCAGCCTGCCTCGGCCGGCGGTTTAGGCCGATCCCACCATGTACCGGGCATCCCTCCAAGCCAGGGCAGCCTTGAGCCCCTGCTCGGCCGCGACCTTGTCAAACTCCTGCTGTTCAGGCGTGTTGGCCCCGTTCAAGATGGCCGAGATGTCAATGTTTGCGTTGACTGCCGTGCGCAGCCCCATCGCTTCATAAGCTCGGTTAAGCGCCAGTTTGGTAAGACGGAGCACGGCCAGGGGCGTAGGTGCTATACGCATGGCAAGCTCTTCGGCCGCAGCATCCAATCCATCCCGGGGAACAATGCGGTTAATCAGTCCCGCTTCAAGGGCTGCCCGGGCGTTAATCTTGTCACCCGTAAACAGGAGTTCGTTGGTTTTCTTCTGTCCGAGGATGAACGGCATCAAGAGCGTAACGGGGCCGGAACCGTACTGGATTTCCGGTTCTCCGAACTGCGCATCCTCAGAGGCAATGATCATGTCGCATGCCATGGCGATTTCACATGCTCCAGCCAGACAGTACCCCTGCACAACCGCGATGGTGGGTTTGGGGCAGGACCAGATCGACATGGTCATGGCAACATCGCGTTTGAGAACCGGCCGCCATTCCAACGGCGTCTCCGTCCCATCTTCTATTTCATCGTTGATGTCGAATCCGGCCGAAAAGGCGCGGCCGTTGGCGGCGAGAAGGACAACCTTGATATCGTCGTCCGCGCCCGCCTCGGCGATGCGCCTGTTCAGTTCAAGGACGACCTCTGTGTTGATCGCGTTCAGCTTCTCGGGGCGGTTCAGGGTGATGTGTGCTATGGGCCCGCGGGTTTCATACAGGACAACGTCGTTCATGGTTGATGCCTTTCATATCGGGCGAACTTAGGTGCTTATCGGTCGGCGATCTGCTGCGTTTTGCTCTGGCAGGGACCGCCCTGCAGTCCGGGCGAGTGGTTCCGCACCAGGGCTGCCGCCGTGCTTAGGCGGTTCAGCGGTGGGAGAAGTGCGGCTGGCGTTTCTCAAGGTATGCCGGAATGCCTTCCTTCCGGCCGTCCATGGCCCACGCAGCCTGGAACAGCCGCCGCTCAAGACGCAGGCCTTCAGCAAGGGGGGTTTCAAACGCGCAGTTGACCGCTTCCTTTGCCATCAGTACGGCCGGGTGGGAGAAACGGGCGATCTTCCTGGCGGCTGCAGCTGCTTCTTCGACCAGGTCCTCGGCCGGCACAATGCGGGCTACCAGGCCAATCCTTTCGGCCTCTTCGGCTTCAATGATCCGGCCGGTGAGCACCATCTCCATGGCCTTGGATTTGCCGACAAACCGCGCCAGCCGTTGGGTGCCGCCCGCCCCGGGAAGCGCCCCTAATGTGATTTCGGGCTGGCCGAACTTGGCGGTGTCGGCCGCAACAATGAAATCGCACATCATCGCCGGTTCGGCACCGGCGCCCAAGGCGTATCCTGCCACTGCGGCGATCATGGGCTTTCGCATGCTGGCCGCCCGTATGCAGTTGCCTCTGAAGTCTTCAAGGAAGACTTTCGTGAAGCCCCTCGGCTGGAGTTCGACGTCTGCTCCGGCAGCGAAGGCTTTCCTGCTGCCCGTGAGTACAACTGCCCGCACTTCATCATCGCGATCGACCTCGTCGAACGCCCCTTCCAGTTCTCCGATCAGCTCCTCGTACAGAGCATTGAGAGCCTCAGGACGATCGATTGTAATCAGGGCGACAGGACCACGCCGCTCGACGCGAACGAGGCTGTATTCACGACTTCGGTTTGTAACGTGCGCCTTTTCGGCCACTTCGGTCATGGATTCGTCTTCCTTCCCCACAGCAGTGCCGGGCGGTGGGCACGCCCTCAGCGGCTGAGAATAAGCCGGGCGTCCAGGGCTACCACTCCGCGGGGAGTCACCGCCACGGGGTTGCATTCCAGCTCACCGATTTCCGGGTGTTCCGCTGCGAAGACCGACAGATCGCTCAGGAGCCGGGCCGCGGAATCAACGTCAACGGCCGGCCTGCCCCGATACCCGGTCAGCAAAGCGGCACCGCGCAGTGACAGCAGCACATTTTTTGCGGTCTCGGTGCTGATCGGGCCGAGCGCGCACCGAGTGTCCTTGAGCAGCTCGGTATAGACGCCCCCGATACCCGCAAGAACTATCGGTCCGAATGCCGCATCCTGTCGGATGCCGAGAATGAGCTCCACTCCATCGCTGAGATCCGCCATCTGTTCAACAGAACAGGTTGGAGGTTCAAGCCTATGCTGGAAATCTGCCCAGGTCTGCTCAAGCTCGTACCTGTCCTTTATGCCGACGACGACACCGCCGCGGTCCGACTTATGCTCGTCTCCCAGTGCCTTAAGTACGAGCGGAAAGGACAGTTGTTCGGCTGCGCTCCGCAACTCCCTGATGTCTGCGACCTCGGCAGCCGGCACAAAGGGGATGCCGATGTCCAACAATGTACGCCGGGCAGGCCAGTAACCTGTCTCGGTCAGGGGTGCAGCGGCAGGCGGAAGAGAAGGAACGCGTCCGACAGCACGAGGGACGCGTCGGGCCAGGCGCTCCAGCGCCCACGTTGCATCCTCGACATTGCGGTAGACGGCAACACCGCTTTCGCGCAGCGCCGCTGCCGGCTCGGAATCTGCAAACATCGTCTGGACCACGAAGCTGGCACCGGTCTCGGCGGCGAGGGCGCCGATGTCATGGCCTTGCTGAATTTCCGCAGGTGCCACCGCGATGTCGTAGTGGCTGTATCCGCCGAAATATCCCGTCATCAACACCGCATCGATTTCCGGGCTCTCCATGAGGCGCCGGGCCACCCGCGAGAAGCAGGTGATGTCCTGCTCCCCGCCGCCGGCAATATCGATGGGATTGGAGACGGCAGCCGTGGGAGGCAGTTCTGCTGCCACCTGAGTCTGCATTTCGGGAGAGAACTCTTCCACTTGGAGTCCCGCGTCCTCGAGGCTGTCGCCGGCCAAGGATGCGTGACCGCCGCCATCGGCCAAGACAGCGACGCGTCTCCCCGTCAACGGATTGGTTCGGACCAGAGCCTGCAGCAGGTTTGCCATTTCGTTGGGGCTTGACACCAGCTCCGTACCTGTGGCCTCGCACACCGCATCCAGGACCACGCCTGAGGTCACCATCGAACCGGTATGCGATGCGGCGCCCCTGGCCGATGCGGCACCGCGCCCGACGGACAGCAGCACGACCGGTTTGCCGGCCTCAGCCGCCCGGGCCGCAGCGTGCGCGAACTTGCGTCCGTCCTGGAACCCTTCGCAGTAGACTCCGATTGCCTCGGTGCCGCCATGATCGACGCAGCTGTCGATCAAGTCAGAGACGTCCAGATCGGCACAGTTGCCCAGACTTGCGAACCTGGCAACGCCCAGGCCGAGACCCGAAAAGTGCCCGGCTACATCAATGGCCACGTTGCCGCTCTGGGAAATGATCGATATGGATCCGGACGGGAAGTCATTGACCGTCGCGTCGAGGCCCGTGGTGTGGTCCAAGACTCCAAGACAGTTCGGGCCGAGCAGGGATATCCCGGCTTCGCGAAGGCGGCGGACTACAGCTTCCTGGCGAAGCCGCTCCCGCTCCCCCGCTTCGCCTAGACCGGCCGTGACCGCGACTACCGCTTTGACCTGGGCGTTGATGGCCTCATCGAGGGCATCGTAGAAGCCGGCCGCCGGTACCGCTATCAGCACCAGATCGACGGGCTCACCCACGTCCGCAAGAGTCGGGTATGCTCTCCGGCCCAAGACGCTAGCCCGCGTCTTGTTCACCAGATAAGCCGGGCGGGATCCGGCAAGCGCCCGGGAAGCGAGCCAATTGCCGTATTTCGCCGGGTCGTTGCTTGCTCCGACTACGGCGATCGACACGGGGTCAAAGAGCGGCGTCAGGTCTCTGCGAGAGATGACAGGGGCCGGGGAGAGGGGCGGCATCGAAGATCTCCGTCCAGGAGTATGTGAGCGACCAAGAGAATGAGGAGCACCCGCAGGCCGGGCTTATGTGGCGCAGATCTCACAATAATAAGAAATTATTGGAAGATCAAGATGGATGCCGTGGTTGAAGAACCTGCCAACATCCCGCATCCATTGAGTGGTCCACTCGCGCACGCAGAAGGAGCACGATGGCAGCGGAACAGGCCCCGGCCCTGACGGGTGATGAACCGGCAGTGCAGGGGAAGCCGATGCGGATCCTTCGCGCAGCACGATGGCCGGACACGGTCCGTGATATTGAAAAGATCCGCTTGCGGATGCCGCTCGGTAAGCACAAGTGTCGATCGGCTGGATCCAGCACTATTTCAACGACCGGATACCTCGATCGAGCGGATGCTAAGTGAAGCCAGCAGACGCCGAGTCCAGCAGTGGCTGCGCGCCGGGTGCGGTCTGCTCGACCGGGCGGCCCGCCTCGCTGCGCTGTTCGAGCACGTCGTGAAGGACTGCCAACGGTGCGTTGTCTGACCGGCAGCCAATGCAGGCTCCTGCCCCCAGAAGCTCCGAGATGGCATGGATGACCTGCTCATCATCGGGCACAAGAGCCAAGAATTCGCCGTCCCCCGGAGTCAAAGGAATGCCGGCGTCCCTGAGAGGCAGGGCCAAATGAAGACTGACGGGATCATACGCACCACTGGTCCCTGACGTGATGCTAACGAGCACGTTGTCCCCGACACGGCGTCGTTGCTTCAGGAAAGTATTCAGAACGCTCAGCTCCACGGCACCGCCCCGAAGGTCCGCGAGAAGCTTTCCCCTTCCTGCCGCCCCGCGTCCAGGATTTTTGCCTGCTGTTCCAGTTCAAGGGCGATGAGTCAGGCCACATATTGAGCCAGTAGCGGATTTGTTGGCGAATACTGCGCTCCCTGAATCACCAGCGAGGCACGTAGACGCCCGGTCACCTCCCGCCGAGTTGCTTTCTGGCCCTCCTGATCCGCTGACGCACCAAGGCCGAGTGCGCTTCTGGTCCGATCAGACCAGTGTCTGGTGTTGGTAGAACCAGCCAGGACAAAGTGGTTGTGCCCGCCGTAACATCTCTGATCTCCCTGGACTGGCAGCTTCCAAACACTCCTGTTGTGCGTTCGGGTTTCGGCTTTACGACTGGAAGTCCATGCCAAGCTGCGCCCGCGCCACATCGAGCAGCAACGAATTGACGTAGTCGGGAGTGTAATTCGGAATCTGAACGGCGACGGCGAGCATCATGCCGTCAATGAGGCCAACAAGGATGCCTACGACATGCTCCACCGGGGAACTGAGTTCAAAATGGCCTTCGGCAACCCCCTGTTCGATCGCCTGCCCCAGCGCGTCCCGCCATACTGTCGTCGTGTTGGCCGTCAAAGTCTGAAACTCCGGGTATCTGCTGGCGGCGGCACAGGTTTCCAGCCAGATCGTGCATCTTTCCCTGTCTGTCACCGAGCCCAGAAGCAGCGCCTTGACTTTCGAGGGCCCGTCTTCAGCCTGGCTGGCACTTGCCGCCCACTCCGAGGCCCTCCTAATGCTGGCGGTCTCGAGAGTCTCACGCACGAGTTCATCGCGTGTATAGAAGTAGTGTTGAATCAAGCCGATGGATACACCGGCATGGATCGACACGTCGCGAAGCCGGAGCCCGTCAAACCCTCGCTTGGCCAGGAGCCGTTCGGCGGCCGAAAGTATCTCCTGACGCTGAAGAGATGCTTGGCGATTTTGATCTATCGCAGCATCATTCGTTCCTGTCACGGGTAACCTTCTGTCTACGCGAAATCTTGTGTACCATCCTAGACCGTTGCCCCGGCTGCAAGGATGGCCCGCCGGTCCAAAAGGACTATTCGTCCCCTCGGTCGAGCGGGCCGCCCAGGTCCGGGTGCACGGCAAAATCCTGCCCAAGCGCAAAGGCAATCTGCCCGCCGACAGCTACGGCTGGAGGACAATCTTGCCTTGGACGTCGCCGTCGTTCATCCGCTTCAGCCCCGCTGCGGCGTCCTCCAGAGGCAGTACGGAGTCGATCATCGGGCGAAGGCCGGTTGTATCGAGGAGGGCGAGCAACTGCTGAAGCTCGTCGCGGGTTCCCATCGTTGAGCCCAAGATCCGGAGCTGAAGGAAAAACACCCGGTACAGATCAGACCCCGGATTCGGGCCTGAGGTAGCGCCGCAGGTCACAAGCGTCCCACCGGGCTTAAGGGACTTGAGGGAGTGGGCCCAGGTCGCCTGGCCGACATTGTCAATGACGACGTCGACTCTTTCGGGAAGCCTGCCGTTGGGATCGAACGCCTGATCGGCACCGAGCTCCAGCGCGGCCATCTTCTTTTGCTCGCTGCGGCCCGTCACCCATACCCGGACACCCGCGGCCTTGGCCAGTGCGATGGCGGCCGTCGACACTCCCCCGGCAGATCCCTGCACCAAAACGGTCATGCCGGGCTGGAGCCCCGCCTTGACAAAGAGCATGCGGTAGGCCGTGAGCCAGGCCGTAGGAAGGCATGCTGCTTCGGCCCACGACAGGGACGCCGGCTTGGGTACGAGATTCCGGCTGGGTACCAGGACCTTTTCTGCCAGCGTTCCGTCATAAACTTCGGACAACAACGAACGCTTAGGGTCCAAGGTTTCATCCCCCGCCCACTCGGGGCTGGAGACTACGGAGTGGACAACAACCTCGTTTCCGTTCTCGTCGATGCCGGCGGCATCCCCGCCAAGAATCATCGGCAGCTGCTCTTGGCGGATGCCGACCCCCCGAAGCGTCCAGAGGTCGTGATGATTAAGTGCAGCAGCTTTAACGGTCACCACTGCCCATCCGGCCCGGGGCTCCGGATCGGGCCTCTGGCCGACAACCAGTCCGCTGATCGGATCATTGGGATCCACCCTGGTCGCGTATGCAGCAAGCATTCGATTTGTCCTTTCATGGCTTTGAACGGTGTTCAAAGTGATCGGTCGCCGGAAGGGTCAAGCGGTAAGCCGCTGCAGCATCCCGATGCTCCGAGCGGGCCGCGGGCTGGAGGGTTGAATTATGGCCATGGTGAAATGGGGCGCCCGCTTCCAGTCCAAGGCGTTCCCACCCGGGAGAATGCCGGGACCACGCGACCCCCATCCCAGCATCAGGGGCTCCTCGAAGAAGCCGGAGGCAAGGGAAACCGTCCGTCCTGGTCCCAAGAACCGCGAACATCCGAGCGACTCAAGCCACAATAATAATTTATTATCCCCCGGTCAAGGTCCTGTGCGAGGCCGCGTCGGCACCCCTCCTTTGGGGGGTGCCGGGCCTCGCGCCGGATGCCTGGAGCCTATTGACGCTGCCGGCCCGGATAGCTAACCTCACAATAATAATTTATTAAGACGCGGAACGTGGGAAGCGCGGCCACCAGCCTATAAACGACGGTCAGGTGCTGGTGAGGAGTGCTGGCCGCTAATTGCGGGTGAATTTGTCCCTCGGTGGGGTTCTTGGGCAGCGAACCAAGGCGTTCGCCGTTCTCAATATTCGAGGAGTTTTTATGACGGACAAGCGTGTCGTGATTATTGGAGCGGGCGTGGTCGGAGCCGCATTGGCCGACGAACTCGGGCAACTTGGCTGGAGCGACGTTACGGTGCTCGAAAAAGGTGACCTCCCCATGCCCGGGGGATCTTCTTCACACGCGCCGGGACTGCTCTTTCAGACAAATGCGTCAAGGGCGATGTCGAAGATGGCCCAGTACACTGCCGATAAGTTTAAGTCCCTATCCTATGAAAACGCGCCGTGTTTCCTTCCGGTGGGCGGGCTTGAGATTGCCACGACGCCGGAGCGGCTGGCCGAGCTTCATCGCCGGCAAGGCTATGCAGCTGCCTGTGGCGTTGCAGCACGGATGGTGTCTGCAGAAGAGTGCCTGGAGATTCAGCCTCTGCTGAATGCGGACATAGTTCTGGGCGGTCTCCACACGCCCACCGACGGGATCGCCAAAGCGGTTCGAGCGGTAAACGCGCAGCTGGAGCGCGCCAGGGAACATGGGGTCAGGGTCCTCGAACGACACGAGGTTCTGGATATCCGGACTGCCGGCGGCAAGGTAACGGGCGTAGTGACCGACCGGGGCGAGTTCGACGCGGATTATGTTGTTTGTTGTGCCGGCATCTGGGGCCAGAAGATCGCGTCAATGGTGGGTCTCAATCTGCCGATCCTGCCGCTGGCTCACTGCGACGCCATTTCGGAGCCGCTGCCCTCTCTTGCCGGTGCTTCTGCCGAAGCCAAGGGACCGTTGATTCGCCACGGTGACGGCGGGGTCTACTACCGTGAGCGTTTCGACCGTCTGGACATCGGTTCGTTTGAGCACCGCCCCATCCCGGTACATTACAGCGAGCTTCTGCCTGTCGACGAGGCCGAGGTCATGCCCAGCCAGCTCCCCTTCACACCCGAGGACTTCGAGGGAGCCTGGAAGGAAACGAACCGTCTGTTCCCTGAAACAGCCAATATTTCGATAGCCCAGGGAATGAACGGCGTTTTTGCTTTCACCGCTGACGACTTTCCGTTGATCGGGCAGGCCCCGGAAGTGGAAGGATTCTGGGTGGCTGAGGCGGTCTGGGTTACACATTCCGCAGGCGTGGCCAAGGCAGTGGCCGAGTGTCTGACGCATGGTTACTCGTCATCTTTCGATCTTCATGAGTGTGATCTGAACCGTTTCGAAGCGCACGAACTTGACGATAGCTACGTGCTTGATCGTGCCGGCCAGAACTACCTCGATGTCTATGCCATCAAGCATCCGCTGCAGCCGATCGAAAGTCCTCGCAACCTGCGCGTCAGCGCGTTCTATCCTCGGGAACGCGCTCTGGGCGCCGAATTCGTCCCGGTACACGGATGGGAGCAGCCGCTGTGGTACGGCAGCAACGAGACGCTCCTTAAGCGCCTGCAGGTCCGGGAAAGAAATGCGTGGGCGGCCAGGTACTGGAGCCCAATTGTCGCCGCCGAGGCCAAGGCAACCCGCGAGAACGTGGCCCTCTTTGACATGACACCTCTAACCCGGCTGGAGGTCAGCGGAACCGGGGCCACGGCCTTCCTTGATCGCTTGACCACCAAAAGCGTCGACAGGCCCGTAGGTTCCGTGACCTACTGCCTGATGCTGGACGAAGGCGGGCGGGTGCGCAGCGACATAACCGTGGCTCGACTGGGAGAAAACAAATACCAGGTCGGTGCTAATGGACAGCTGGACCTCGACTGGATGCACCGGCACGTCGGTGATGGTGAAGCGGTGGTCATCCGTGACGTAACTGGCGGCACCTGCTGCGTAGGCGTGTGGGGACCCAACTCACGCAGTCTCATTTCCAGACTGACCGACCTGAAACTCGACTCCGAGCATTTCCCATATTTCCAGGTTCGGCAGGCCTTCATCGCAGGTATTCCGGTCACGGCCGTGCGGCTCTCCTACGTTGGGGAGCTGGGGTGGGAACTGTATACGACCGCTGATTTTGGTCTACGCCTTTGGGACGCCCTTTGGGCAGCTGGAGAAGAGTTGGGAGTCATTGCGGCGGGCAGGGGGGCGTTCACCAGCCTGCGGCTGGAGAAGGGGTACCGTTCCTTTGGCCAGGATATGACCTTTGAACATGACCCGTTTGAGGCAGGACTTGGCTTCGCCGTCAACCTGAAGTCCAACCGGGAATTCGTCGGGCGCAAGGCCGTCGAGAAACGGCGCGAAGCGGCAGAGCGCAAACTCGTTCCCCTTGTCCTTACGGAGTCAGGTGCGGTCGTAGCGGGACGGGAACCGGTACTTGATGGAGACGCAGCCATTGGCTACGTAACAAGCGCGGCCTACGGCTACACCATCGATGCCGGAATCGCGTACGCATGGGTTCCCGACCATTTGTCCGCCCCCGGCACCGAACTGGCCATTGGTTATTTCGGTGATCGGATTCCGGCCAAGGTCGCCGCCGAGCCGCTTTACGATCCGGACATGCTCCGTCTTCGCAGCTAGAAGGTTGCGGGATGCCCCCGGGCATCCCGCAACCTTCGTTTGCTGTCCGGCCTCGCCAATCCTGCCGAGAGCTGTGCCAGAGACGCCGTGTTGGATTGGTTTACCCGCCGAGCACGTTTACGTGCCTGAGTGAGATAGACCGGTCCCTCCTTTGCTGTTGTTCGCCGTGCCTGTCCCCAGATCAGGCTGCGCGGTGATCATCCGGTAGCGCCAGGGTAACAGCGATGCCCGCTGCAGCTCGGATAAGCGTTTCCAGCCGGCGCTTGATAAGGAGGGTTGCTGTGCCAACCGGGTAGGCGGGCTGCATCACGATCAGAACCCGTGGTGTGAAGAAGAGCCTGGCGATGCCCCAGTGGCATGCCATGTACAGTTCGGCCGGGAACTGGAGGCCGATCACCAACAGTGCCAAGACCACTGTCCCGGGACCGACAACCAGGATGAGGGCCGCGATGCCCAGGCTGCGCACGTCCGATCCCGCGGTGGATTCCGCGGGGCGGATTCTGTCATTAACGACCTCCCGCCCGCCACGACCAGCATCCTTCGAGGGGCACCCGGTAGCGCGGTGGTTCGCGATGAACTGGAAGTTGGCCGGTGCACCGCAGAAGTGCGTGCGCCCCCGCCGCGGCCCTGGAACAGCCGGAGCGCTTCGGCGGCGTCGAAGGTGGACATGATGACGGTGCCGCCGTGGATGAGGACGGCGTTGTGGCCTGGCAACTGAAGAAGACACAGGCTGGCTTCTTCTGCAGCTGCCGGTATGCATACATATATTGCCTGGATTACCGGCGTGCCCGGCAGGGTGAGAAGGCCGGGCACGCCGTGCACAGGTCACCTCATGTACGGATTGTTGCTATTCGTGCAGTCCGGCAAGACGGCTGCCGAACTTCGCGATTAACGAAGTTTGCCGTGCTTTCCTAGCTTCCTCCCAGGAGTCGGCGATGCCGAAGAGCTTGTACATCGCGTGCACCCCGAGCCAGCGGACCGGTTCCGGTTCCCAGTTCCGGGCCCTGTAGCCGACCCAAGGCAGGCTGGTCCGGACTGTATTGCGGTCCAGTGCAAGTTCAGCCAGCGTCCGGCCGCCCACGAAGGCCGCGGTGACGCCATGGCCTGCATAGCCTATGGATGATCCGATGCCGGCAGCAGGGTCCCAGTTGACGCCTCCGTTCCAGTCCCGTGTGACCCCGAGGACCCCGGACCAGGCGTGCTCCGGTTCGAACCGGATCCCGGGGAAGAAGCTTTCGAGCCTGCCCGTGAGCTGCCTGACCGTCGAGGCGGCGGTTTGGCCGTGCCCCCCGGTCCCGGATGCGAAGCGGTACGGGGTGCCGCGGCCGCCGATCGCAATCCGGTTGTCGGCGGTGCGCTGGGCATAGATAAAGGTGTGGGCCGAATCGTTCAGGCATTCCAGCCCGGCCCAGCCGATCCGCTCCCACGCCGCCTCATCCAGCGGTCGGGTGACGATCATGGACGAGTTGATGGGGATGAGGCGGCGCTTGCCCAGGAACGGGCCGGAATAGCCCTCGGTGCAGATGAACGTCTTTCCGGTCCGGACCGTACCGCGTCCCAAGGAGAGCAGCCCGCTGGCTGCGGAAATGACCCGGCTGTGCTCATAGATGTCCACTCCCAGCCGCGAGGCTGCCGCGGCGAGTCCGCGGACCAGCTTGGCCGGGTTCACCCGGGCGACGTCGGGATAGTAGAGGCCCCCGTGGACGCCGGCGATGTTGATCCTGGACTGGAAATCCGCCGGGCTCAGGAGCTGGACCTCGGACTCGTCCAGTCCGTAGGCGAGGTCTGCGCTGCGCTTGGCCTTGAGCCGGTTGAGCCCGGCAGCGGTGTGCGCCGCGCTCAAGGTGCCGCCCTTGTGCTGATCTGCCTGGATGTCTTCCTTCTCCAGCGTGGCCAAGATCGTATTGACCGAGGAAATGAACTCACGCTGAAAGGCCTTGGCCGAGTCGACGCCGCCCTGCACCGCTTTCGCGAACTTCTTGCGGTTCCCCGGTACCAGGGCCGAGACCCAGCCGCCGTTACGGCCGGAGGCGCCGTATCCGATCCGCTCAGCCTCGAAGACCGCCACCTTCAGCGACGGTTCCAGCTGTTTGGCGAAATAGGCCGCCCACAAACCGGTGAGGCCTCCGCCGATGATGGCGATGTCGACGTCCGAATCACCCTGGTACTGGCCGTACTCTGGAGATTCCGCTTCCACGTTGGACATCCAAAATCCGAGTCGGCCGTTTGCGTACGACGTGGTCATTTCCGTGGCCTTTCTCAGACGTCGGCACCGGCAGGGGTGACAATCTTTGCCGTGTTGGAGCGGGGCAGCAGGAGGCAGGCCCAGACCATGATGGCCGCCACGGCCAGACAGACGATGACCACGCCGGTGGTGCTGCCGGCCGCTGCCAGCATGGCCGTCGCGGCGGCCGAAGCCAAGCCGCCGCCGATCGCGCCTGAGAGGTGGTAGTTAGGTCCAATGCTGGTGTACCGGACGGTCGGGGTAAACAGCTCGGCCACTTCACCGGCCAGAACTCCATAGGACGTTCCCACGAAGAACATTGCGACATCGACGGCCCGGTAGAGGTTCACGGGGACCGCTGTGTGCATCAGCGCGAACGCCGGAATGCTCCAGATACCCATGGCCACGCCCGAGATCGTCACCACCGATAGCCGCTCGGTAACCTCGAAGACGTCCTCGCGTCTGACCAGCGGCTCGGGCTTGGTGGGCTTCAGGTCGTACATCCGTACCGGGTCCTGGCGCTGCAGGAACACGATGTCGAGGAAACCCCTGGCCACCAGCAGGCCGACCTGGACGCCCTTCCACTCGATCAGGGCGTTGGTGGCCACAATGGAGCGGTGCAGCAACCGTGCGCCCTGGACAATGGCGACCGGGAGCTTGGCGAGGGCTTCGGTCACCGCCCGCGCCAGCTCGGCCGGGGCGGAAAACACCTTGTCGGTGGCCGCCAGCCGCCCATCGTCGTCCAGGACTATCAGGTCGGTAAACGTACCGCCGCATTCGACACCAATTCGCATGGGACTTCGCGTACTTTCTGTCTAGACGAAATTGACCGGTAGGTACACGCCGGCACCCTAGAAACTGGGCGGAGCCATGGCCCAGAGAACCTTCGCCTGCCGACCGGCCGTTTCGACGACACGGTGGGCATCCCTGCTGAAGTAGGGGATGGAATCGAGCGCCTCCAGCCGGTAGGTCTGCTCCCCGACCGTCACGTCGACCTGCCCTTCAACAACCAGGACCAGTTCCTCCGAATCGCCGTGGGAGTACGGCTCCACGCCCGTTGAGCCATGGGGCTCGAACACGCCCAGGAAAACTTCGAGGTGGTCGAAGGTCCGGGGCGTCAGCCGCAGCTTGCTCGCATTGACCCCGAAGGAGAACCCCTCGCTGGCAACAAACCGCTTTACCCTCGGGGCCGCGACCTCCGACGAAGTGAACAGGTCACCGACGGCCAGCCCCAGGACATCGGAAATCTTCTGAAGTGTCCGGACGCTTCCGGTATGCACTCCCCGTTCAAGCTGCGAAATGAAACTCTCGGCCAGTCCGCTCGCTTGGGAGACGTCCTTTAGCGTCATCCGCAGCGCCTTGCGCCGGCGCCGCAGCCTGGAACCGATCGGTTCCTCTCCGCCGCCTGCATCAGGCCCACTGCTTGGCCCGGCACCCAGCTTTTCCGCCATGCTGGAAATCACCCCGCACCTCCGTCTGTTGTCCACAACCTACAGTCAGTAGCGGCTGAGCGGAAGACATTTTTGAAAAAGCCTCAGAAAAGTTTGGTATGAAAGAACTTTTTTGTAGAACGGCGTCTGTTTCAGGAGCGGCCTGTTCAAACTGTTGCCTACCCCTCATATGTAGGAGGCACTCACCAGCCCGGCCGATAACAGCGGGTGAGGGCCTTTCAGCCCACGTGGAGCAGGGGAAACCTGCAGGTGTGGGTCAGCTGTCGGCGTTGGTGCTGCTCATTCAACGTGAGAACCCGGTGGCCGCCTTCCGGGGTATCCGCGACTTTCTAGTGTTCACAGACAAGCGCCTCATCGCAGTCAATATGCAAGGCGTGACTGGTAAGAAGCGGGACCTCACCTCGTTCCCCTACTCGAAGACCCAGGCCTTCTCAGTCGAAACGGCTGGCACCTTAGACCTGGACGGGGAACTCGACATGTGGTTCAGCGGCCTCGGCAAGGTTCGCCTTGAGTTCAAGGGCAACGTCGGGACTGCCCCCGGTTCGGTTGACTCCTGACTGGTGAGGATTCATTCCTTGCAGGAAGGATGTTCCCGTGCCCAAGCCCTACCCTGCCGAGTTCCGGCGCGATGCCGTCGCGGTCGCCCGGAAGCACGGGGCCCCGCCGGCGCAGATCGCCAAGGACTTCGGCATCTCCGAGGCGGCCCTGCATACCTGGCGAGGAAGGCCGACATCGAGGACGGCGTCGTGCCGGGGACGACGGAGAAGGAAGCGGCCAAACT